>CAZMCL010000001.1:0-29240 GCA_964564375.1 uncultured Methanoregula sp.
TGATTTCATCCCCAAATTTTCGATAACGGGATCCGGGTTCTTCGAAGGAGATGAAGGTCTCCGGAAACCCGCGATCGCGATCACCCCGTTGAACACGGGAAATTTATCGTGAATGTTAGGCTGCAATCGTTTAATGATATTGCCTGCCGGGAGCGGGGATCTTAAGGCGACCATGCAGAATGTTCACCGGGCTTTGAGCGTGAACGTATCGCCGGTCTCCCAGGCTTCAGTCACCGGTGGTCGTATTCCCCGCGGGGTCCGGGGAATTCCCGAATACCACGAACTTCCAGTCCCCCTACTCTGCGGGGGCCACGGTTCCGGCATAGTCCTTCACCATCATGGTCTCGTTGATGTCGAGATACTGCCCCCCGTCCCGGGTATAGGCCGGCCAGGTGACACTCATCCCGCCGTTCGGATCGCCGGTCTTTGCAAACCGGGTCCAGAGGTCCACGACATTCGAGGCCACAGCCGGATCCGCCGGGACCGGCACTCCGAATAAGAGGAAGGTCTCGCTGCCATGGAACGCCCCGTTCTGCTGCCCGGGCATGATATAGCTGTACCGGTACACGTACGTGTCCGGGCTGATGTCCCCCATGGAACCCGCCGCAAACATCACCGAATCGGAAAAGTCATAGTCCGTCATGATCTGCGCCAGCCGGAGCTGGACTTCGGCATTTGAGCTGGCGGGATATTTCGCGAGGACCATATCAGCGTCATTCCCGAACCGGTTCCGGATGAAGGTTGCGTATTCCGGCACGGTCATGTTGGCGTCGGCAGAGAGCGTGGTCCCGTCATTGGCATTACTTCCGATCATCAGCGGGACCGGGTTCTCCCTGTGGAGAAGGTACAGGTTGTCCATGGAATCGGGGAGGACCCAGCCGTCGACCGTTGGCTCGAACTGGACGGTGTGGGTGGTCCAGAACCCGGCTGACGGGGAAGGCGTTGCATTGATCAGGACTTCGGGACTGAGCCTCCGCATCTGCGCAATCGCATCCGGCCCTGAGTACCCGAGGCCTGTTGCATACTCCACGCCGAACTGTTCAGCATACGCTTTCGGGTGAGTGGCATCGATGATCGCACCGTGCGCCCAGAAGGGGCCGCTCTCGACAATTGCCTGCGAAAAAAGCCCTTTGCTTGTCGGGCTGGCTACGTGGATGAGGACGCTCTCTGCTCCGGCCGACTGCCCGAAGATTGTCACCCGGGACGGGTCGCCGCCGAACCTGTCGATGTTCTTCTGCACCCAGGAAAGGGCTGCCTGCTGGTCCATAATCCCGTAATTGCCGGACGCGTTATGCGGGGACTCGGCGTCCAGCTGCGGATGGGCAAGGAACCCAAGGGCGCCGAGCCGGTAGTTCGGCATAACCACGATGACCCCTTTCTCTGCAAGGGTGGTCCCGTTATATCCCGGCATGGAGCCGGCAACATTGGCAAATCCCCCGCCATAGAAGAAGACCATGACCGGAAGTTTCTCGTCAGCGCTCTGTGCCGGGGTCCAGACATTGAGGTACAGGCAGTCCTCGCTCATGTTCAGCGGAGCCGGGGATGCCGGCTGGGGGCAGGTTGCTGCATACCGGGTCGCGTCCTTTACGCCGTCCCAGGGCTGGACCGGCGCGGGAGGTCTCCACCGCAGGTCACCGGCCGGGGGGGCCGCGAACGGGATCCCGTGGTAGACCCGGATCCCGTCCTTGGTTATGCCCGAGACATACCCTGCATCGGTCTTCACGACAGCAGATGCCGGTTCTTTCTGGGTACATCCTGCAAGTAAAGAACATCCTGCCAGGATTACGCAGATGAGTAAAACATACGAAGTCAGCTTCCCCGGTTGCATAACGACACAAATCCCCGTCTGGTCTTCTCACGGGAGAGTCCGGTATTTGCGAAGGAGCGTTGTGGCATGCTCGCGGATCCCGCTGCACCTTGTCAGCCAGAGATAAACCAGAAATTTTTTGTAAATATTACGCTACGACGCAATAATGTTTTGTATCCGCCGGTATCCGATAACCTCAATTCATAGGTAAGGGGGTCATCCGGCTTTGGTATACCACAACAGGAACCAATGACACATTTCCCAGGATGTGCTCCCGGCTCCCCTTTGCCATTGCGTGGGGAAAAATCCCCTCCTGCACTGCACATGAGCTAAAGCCCGGGCCCGCCACACGGTCCGGTATGGACCATTAACGGGGTTATCCCAAAAAACGCAGGGATCGCCTTCCAATCGGTGCCGGTAAGTGTCTGATCCGAAGCCCTCCTCCACTACATGTCATACGCCCCGTCTCACCGGCCCACGGCTGCGAAGCGCCTCATGCCGGCACCGGCCCGCCCACCACCTGCGATCAATCGCAATTGAATCCTTAATGTTCTTCGACAAATAGTAAAAAAAATGAACCGGTTTTATGAAATCACCCAAATATTCTTGTATGCAAAAGGCATTTATGACACAAATCAGGTTTTAAAAACAGCATACCCTGATCTCCATCATACATTGAATATAAAATATACTCATTGCAGTTGTCACACTCATGAATGGTTAACCATGACGCTGATTAAGCAGAAATGAAAAAGAGGCAATAACCCTTGTGGAACAGATTCGCATTCAAAAGAAAAATACATGACCCGGATCTGTATTCCTGCCGGATTAATGCCGACCCCCTCCGCGATGAACTCTACAGCGGGGACCACCTGGCCCAGCATGCAAAGGAGACTGCCTGCTCGTACAGGATTGATACAAGGAAAGGCCAGGATCGCCTCCTTCCACGACTCGCCGATAACGAAAATGTCCTCTTAGAAACTCACGAACTGTTAAACGCCGCCAATGAGGCGGACCAGCGGATTGCACCTGCAGGAGAATGGCTTTTAGATAATTTCTACGTAATTGAAGAACAGATAAGGACAGCCCGTCGCCATCTCCCGGAAGATTACAGCAAAGAACTCCCCCACCTGGCAAACGGGCCGCTTGAAGGATTTCCCCGGGTGTACCATATCGCACGGGAATTAATTGCTCATAGCGACGGGAGGGTTGATACCGAGAGCCTCTTTGGTTATATCAGTGCGTACCAGAGTGTCAATCCCCTGCTGCTCGGAGAACTCTGGGCAATCCCCATCATGTTCCGGCTCGCTTTGATAGAGAACCTGCGCAGGATGGCCGATATTATCACAACAAACGGGCGTGACCGCAACTCTGCAGGCCATTGGGTAGAGCGGATGGCAGACGTTGCCCGAAAAAACCCCCGGAACCTGATCCTGGTTATCGCAGATATGGCACGGTCAGATCCCCACCTGACCAGTGCTTTTGTTGCGGAAATGGCCCGGCAATTGCAGGGCCGGTCCGGGGCACTCTTATTCCCCCTCACCTGGATAGAACAGAGACTTTCTGAGAGAAACCAGACGATCGAGCAGATGATCAATGCAGAGTCACAGGCACAGGCTGCGGACCAGGTATCTTTTGCAAACAGCATAACCAGCCTTCGTCTCCTTGATTCGATAGACTGGCGTGAGTTTGTTGAGCGCTCAAGTCTTGTCGAACACATCCTGAGAAATGATCCTGCCGATGAATATGCAGCAATGGACTTTGAAACCCGCGACCGGTACCGGCATGAGGTTGAGGAGATAGCAAAAAAGGAAGGTTTTCTTGAAAGCGATGTTGCAGAAAAAGCAGTGGAACTCGGCCGGATGAGCCGGGACAAAAATGACAGGACAGACCGGTCATCCCATGCAGGATATTACCTGACCGGCAAAGGAAGAGATACTCTTTTTTCTGCACTCTCCATTCAGCCTTCTGTGATGGATTGGATAAGGACACCGGGACCTGTCTCTATCCGTTTCCTGTATTTCAGCGGGATCCTGGCAATTACGCTCATCGTGGCTTTTTTTGGGTATATTCGGCTTTTTGCCTGCGGCTGGTTCGCCCTGCCTCTCCTGGTCCTTCTCCTGTTTCCGGTCAGCCAGGGTGCAATCACCGTTGTCAACTGGGCAGTCACGCTTCTGTGTACTCCTGATTTACTCCCGAAGATGGACTATTCAAAAGGGATACCCGGGGAGCGAAAAACCATCGTCGTCATCCCGACCGTCCTCTCAGGACCTGAAGATGTTTCCGGCCTCCTTGACGCACTTGAGATACGGTACCTGGGAAACCAGGACGATAACCTGCTCTTTGCCTTGTTAACGGATCTTAAAAACGCAGATTTTCCGGAACTGCCGGGAGATGCGGAGACTGTCGACCTGCTTGCAGCCGGAATTGAAGAGCTGAACAAGAGATACCGGAGCAGGGAGCCGGATACCTTCTTCCTCATGCACCGGTCCCGGACCTGGAATGCGGGTGAAGGGACCTGGATGGGATATGAGCGGAAACGGGGGATCCTCGAGGCATTCAGTAACCTCCTGTCTGACAGAGATACAATTGCGTTCTCCCGTATCGCTGGCAACCTGGAGGCCCTGGCCGGTATCAGGTATGTGATAACCCTTGATACCGATACCCAGCTCCCGCGGAATAGTGCAAGAAAACTCATCGCAACGATTGCCCACCCGCTCAACCGGCCCGTAGCAGATCCAAAAACCCCGGTGGTCAGCGAAGGGTATGGCATTCTCCAGCCCCGTGTCGCACTCTCGTTGTCAGAGTCCGCACTTTCACATTTTTCCTCACTATTCGGGGGTGAGCAGGGCATTGATCCCTACACCCGGGCAGTATCCGATGTGTACCAGGATGCCTTTCATGAAGGGTCATTTATCGGCAAAGGGATCTATGATCTAAAAGCCTTTTCGCGATCCGTTAAGGGGCAGTTTCCGGAAAATCTCATCTTAAGCCATGATCTCCTGGAAGGGTGTTATGCCAGGACGGGCCTTGTCAGTGATGTGCAGGTCTTTGAGGAGTACCCGGTCAGTTACCTTGCTGACAGCAGACGAAGGCACCGGTGGATCCGGGGCGACTGGCAGATAGCACCATGGCTGTTTCCATCCGTCCCGGACAATGCTTCAAAAAAACAGAGAAATCCGCTCTCACTCCTCTCGCGATGGAAGATCTTTGACAACCTGAGACGGAGTCTTGTTGCGCCTGCAACCTTTCTCTTCCTCATCATCGCATGGACCTGCTTAGCCGATCCTCTCTTCTGGACGGCCGGTATCGTATCGCTGTACCTGGTCCCACCGGCAATTATCGCCGGCTGGAAACTGGTAAATAAACCCACAGAACAGACCTGGATGCTGCACCTCTATGATATCCCCCAGGTAATCATGGGCCAGCTGGCAGTACCCTTAATAACCCTCGCCGTCCTCCCGTATGAAACATATATCTCCCTCGATGCAATCCTCCGGTCCTGCTGGCGGATGTTCGTTTCCCACCGCAATCTCCTGGAATGGACTACCCACCAGGAGGCCGGGCGAACGGGGACCGCGAGTCTCTCCGGGACATACCGGGTTATGTGGCCGGGACCGGTAACCGGGGCAGCACTGCTCCTGGGAATGGTTCCTCTGTTCCCATCAGCAAATTCCGCTGTCACCGTGTTTGCTCTTGCATGGGTCCTTTCCCCGGCCATCGCATGGGGGATTAGCCAGCCACTACAAACCCGGACTGCCAGCCTGACCCCCGGGCAGGAACGTTTTTTACGGGGTATTGCGCGACGGACCTGGCGTTTTTTTGAGACCTTTGTCACGGCTGTTGATCATTATCTTCCCCCGGACAACTACCAGGAGGAGCCGGTCCTGGCGGTTGCCCACCGCACCTCCCCGACCGATATCGGGCTCTCACTGCTCGCAGGTCTTACCGCTTACGACTTTGGGTACATTCCGGTGACGGAACTGGTCGGGAGGACAGATAAGACTCTCGCCACCATGGGGCAGCTCAAGAGATTCCGGGGCCATTTTTACAACTGGTATGATACCATCACCTTAGACCCGCTCCTCCCCCGGTATATCTCCACTGTCGACAGTGGCAACCTTGTCGGCAACCTGCTCGTATTGAGGCAGGGACTCGTAGAAATCCCTTCGTGCCCGGTCCTTTCAAAGACATATGGAGACGGTCTGGCAGACACGCTCACCCTCCTTTCCGGTGCAATCGATGCCGCATCAGAAAAAAATAAGGGAGCGGTGCCGGACCCGGTCCGGTTAAAGATTGCGGAGATGAACGAGGGTGCAGCCCGTATGCCCGGCCAGACAAGCGAAGCCCTGGACCATCTCAGGTATCTTGACGGGACTGCATCTGAAGTACTGGCAGCACTCAAAAACCACCCGGATGAAGAAGTCCGGTGGTGGGCTGCTGCGACAAAACAACAGACCGGGACAATGGTTGAGGATTTTAACACGTTCATTTCCTGGGAATCCACCGGCAGTCCTCCTGGCACTCTCCGCAATGAGGTTCCGGAGGATCTGAAACCGTACATCTCCCTTGTCTTTACAAAGCTTGAGACGCTGAACCGTCAGGTCCCGACAATCGGGGATATCGCTGGTATACGGCAGGACCTTCATGCCCGGATCGGTCCCCTGCGGGAATGGCTTGATAATTTACGGGATACGAATAGTGTCTTCGGTCCCGGACATAACTGGCTGGCCCGGACTCTTGAGGAGATGTGGGCCTCATCCGAGCGGGCAGAAAAACTCATCCTGTCGGTATCGCTCCTTGCTGACCAGTGCAGTGCATATTCAAAAATCGAGTATGAATTCCTGTATGACCGGGCGAGTAATCTCCTCGCAATCGGCTATAATGCAACGGATCTCCGGCGGGATGAGAGTTTTTACGACCTGCTGGCATCCGAGGCACGGCTCACGAGTTTTATCGGCATAGCCCAGGGTCAGCTTCCCGAGGAGCACTGGTTCGCACTCGGGCGTCTGCTCACAACCATCGGAACCGGGAAGCCCACCCTGATCTCATGGAGTGGATCCATGTTCGAATACTTGATGCCCCTCCTCCTGATGCCGACGTTTGAGAATACCCTTCTCGACCGCACGTACCGCGCAGTTGTCGCACGACAGGCAGAGTACGGCCGCAGCCGGGGCGTTTGCTGGGGTATATCAGAATCCGGGTATAATATCACCGATACAAACCTGAACTACCAGTACCGGGCATTTGGCGTACCGGGCCTGGGGTTCAAGCGGGGACTTGCCGGGGACCTGGTCATTGCTCCGTATGCCGCGGTGATGGGACTGATGGTCAGCCCGGATCCGGCCTGTACAAATCTCGAGCAGATGGAATCGCTTGGGTATGCAGGGCGGTATGGGTTTTATGAAGCCATTGATTTCACCCCGTCCCGGGTACCCCCGGGCCAGAAACACGCGGTAGTACAGTCATTCATGGCGCATCACCAGGGAATGGCCCTGCTCTCGCTCGCCTATGTCCTGCTGGATCGTCCGATGCAGAGGAGATTTGTAACTGATCCCATCCTCCAGGCAACCATGATGCTGCTCCAGGAGAAGATGCCCCGTAACACCCCGTTCTATCCGCATACCAACGAGGTCCTGGGAGTCCACAAAAAAACCGGAGACCAGGAATCCTTAATGAGGATCTTCGCGACCGCAAATACTCCCCGGCCCGAGGTGCATCTCCTCTCGAACGGCAGGTACCATGTAATGGTAAACAACAGCGGGTCCGGGTACAGCAGGTGGAACGATCTTGCCGTGACCCGGTGGCGGGAGGACCCGACTGCAGACGGGTGCGGCACCTTCTGTTATATCAGGGACCTCGCGAGCGGGGAGTTCTGGTCGAACGGGTACCAGCCCACCAGAAAGAAACCTGATTCCTACCAGACGGTCTATAAGCAGGCCCGTGCTGAATTCTGGCGAAGGGACCGGAATTTTGATACCCGCACTGAGATTATTGTCTCTCCTGAAGACGATGTGGAACTGCGAAGGATACTCTTGACAAACAGGTCATGGACAAAACGGACCATTGAGTTTACCAGTTATGCAGAAGTGGTGCTGGCACCCCAGGCCTCGGATGAAACCCACCCGGCCTTTGGCAACCTGTTTGTCCAGACCGAACTGGTAAAAGAGAAAAATGCAATCCTTGCAACGAGAAGACCACGGTCAGAGGGTGAACATCCCCCCTGGATGCTGCACCTGATGACCGTTCATGGCACCGAGGTAAGAAATGTCTCATTCGAGACAGACCGGTCAAAATTTATCGGGCGTGAAAATTCACTCTCGCGGCCGGTTGCCATGATCGATTCTTCAACGCTTTCCAATACTACGGGCTCTGTTCTTGACCCGATCGTTGCTATCCGGTGTACTATTACCTTAAACCCGCAGGAGACCGCGGGTGTGAATATCTTTACCGGTGTCAGTGAGAGCCGTGATGGATCATACTCCTTAATCGAGAAGTACTATGACCGTTACATTGCTGACCGGGTATCAGAGCTTGCCTGGACGCATGCCCAGGTTATGCTCCGGCAACTCAACGCGACCGAGCGGGATGCACAGCTCTATGGGAACCTCGCATCCTCGGTCATCTATGCAAATCCCTCCCGTAGGGCAGGGCATACAATACTTCAGCAGAACCACCGGGGCCAGTCCGGTCTCTGGGGTTATGGGGTCTCAGGAGACCTCCCGATAGTGCTCGTGAGGATACAGAGCAGGACCCGGATCAGTCTTATCAAAGACATGGTACAGGCTCATGCATACTGGCGGATGAAGGGGCTGGTGGTCGACCTGGTTATCTGGAATGAGGACCAGTCAGGATACCGGCAGGAACTGCACGATGAGATCATGCGCCAGATGCCCCAGGGCGCGGATTCACAGTTATTGAACCGGAAAGGCGGAATTTTTATCCGGCGTTTTGAACAGATGTCTGATGAGGACCGCATCCTCATCCAGACCGCATCAAGGGTGATTATTTCAGACCGCTGGGGTACGCTTTCCGAGCAGATGGAACGGGCAGGCTGGAATGAGATTGCCGTCCCGCCCCTGCTATCCTCATGGACACTGTATCCTGAACCGAAGGCCGGTCCCGTGAGGACGGGTGAAGGACTTCTCTGGTTCAACGGCACCGGGGGATTTTCCACGGATGGCAGGGAGTATGTCATCATCATGGGAAAAGGGAACGTAACTCCCGCACCCTGGGTGAACGTGCTGGCTAACGAGAACTTCGGGACGGTCGTATCAGAGAATGGCAGTGCCTATACCTGGAGTGAGAATGCTCATGAGTTCAGGCTGACGCCATGGGTGAACGATCCGGTCCTGGACCTTTCGGGTGAGGCCCTGTATATAAGGGATGAAGAGACCGGCAGGTTCTGGTCTCCTTCAGCATTTCCTGTAAGGGGAAAAAACCAGTACGTGACCCGGCATGGGTTTGGGTATTCTGTCTTTGAGTATTGCGAACAGGGAATAAGCACCGAACTGACCGTATCTGTCTCTATCGACGCTCCGGTGAAATTTATCTCTCTTAAGATCAGGAACCGATCGGGCCGCAGCAGGCTCCTGTCAGTCACCGGATATATAGAATGGGTTCTCGGAGAAATGAGATCGAAATCCCTGTTACATGTAGTTACAGAAATTGATCCAGCCACCGGGGCAGTTTTTGCGAGAAATCCGTATAACAGTGAATTTTCGGGAAAAATTGCGTTTCTTGATTCCAATATCCTGCAGCGGACCGTGACCGGTGACCGGTATGAGTTTATCGGAAGGAACGGGTCGACTGACAAACCTGCAGCAATGGACCATATCAGGCTCTCAAATAAAGTCGGAGCTGGCCTTGACCCGTGTGCTGCGATACAGATCGTCTGCGAACTTACCGATGGAGAAGAACGTGAGATCATCTTTACCCTGGGTGTCGGACGGGATAGTGATGATGCAAGAAATCTTGTCTTACAAAACCGGGGTGCAGATGCTGCACGTACCGCACTCGCCGCAGTGAAGGAATACTGGAGCAGGACACTTGGCGCCGTGCAGATTACCACTCCTGACCCGTCCGTGGATCTGCTTGTCAATGGCTGGCTTTTGTACCAGACCATCGCGTCCCGGCTTTATGCACGGTCCGGGTTTTACCAGTCCGGGGGGGCATTCGGGTTCCGGGACCAGCTGCAGGATGTGATGGCACTTATCCACACAAGACCTGAACTTACGAGAAAACAACTTCTTCTCTGTGCCGGACACCAGTTTGGTGAAGGTGATGTCTTGCACTGGTGGCACCCGCCCGTGAACCGGGGGGTGAGGACACACTGCTCTGACGACTCCTTATGGCTCCCGTTTTCTACCTGCAGGTACGTTCTTTGCACCCGCGATACCGGGGTCCTGGACGAGGAGGTTTCGTTTATCGAAGGGCGGAAGGTGCTCCCAGAGGAAGACTCGTACTATGATCTGCCCCACCCGTCAGAAACTTCCGCTACCCTGTACGAGCACTGCACCCGGGCGATACGGTCCAAGCTGAAGTTCGGGACCCATGGTCTTCCCCTGATGGGGACCGGTGACTGGAACGACGGGATGAATCTTGTCGGTGCAGCGGGGAAGGGAGAGAGCGTATGGCTGGGATTTTTCCTCTTCGACCTTCTTATACGGTTTTCTGAGATCGCAG
The DNA here is from genome assembly GCA_964564375.1 of uncultured Methanoregula sp. Taxonomy (GTDB): domain Archaea; phylum Halobacteriota; class Methanomicrobia; order Methanomicrobiales; family Methanospirillaceae; genus Methanoregula. The sequence continues at coordinate 10,493 of CAZMCL010000001.1, forward strand.
AGATCCACCATGATCCCCCGTTTGCAGAATACTGCAGGGAGAATGCTCTGCGGATTAGGGAAAACCTGGAGAGAGACGGGTGGGACGGGGAATGGTACCGTCGTGCATATTTTGATTCGGGCGAACCGCTGGGATCTATGCAAAACCCTGAATGCAGGATAGATTCTGTCGCCCAGAGCTGGGCGGTCTTATCCGGTGCTGCTTCTAACGAGCGGGCAATAACTGCGATGGAATCTTTAAAAACACATCTCATCTCACAAAAAGACCAGCTGATGCCACTCTTAACCCCGCCTTTTGACACCAGTCCGATGAATCCCGGGTATATCAAAGGATATGTTCCCGGGGTCCGGGAGAACGGGGGGCATTATTCCCATGCTGCGGTCTGGGCTGTGATGGCTTTTGCAGCTCTTGGGGATCACGAGCAGGCATGGGGCCTGTTGCCTTCTTTAAGTCCGATTCACCACAGCAGAACTCCAGAGGATGTCAGTACCTACCGGGTCGAACCGTATGCAGTAGCATCTGATATCTATGCTGCCCCGCCCCATACCGGACGGGGTGGCTGGACATGGTATACGGGGTCGGCAGGATGGATGTATATACTCATCCTTGAATCGCTCCTCGGGGTCCGGCTTTCCGGCGATCAACTGACATTTGATCCCTGTATCCCGGTGATGTGGAAGTCATACCGGATTGATTACCGGTACCGGTCCGCAACATATCACATCGTAGTGCAGAATTCCGGTACGGGATCCGGTGTCAGGTCCATTGTCGTTGACGGGACTTTTCAGGACGATAAGTGTATTCATCTCGTGGATGATTCCGGAGATCATCAGGTCGTGGTGGAACTTGGGGAGTGAAGAAGCCTGGAGTTTACTTCGAACCACCCCACCCCGACCCCACTCCCGCACAAACCCCACGGTTAAGCCAAACCACCCAAACAATGCCGCCCGGCCCGGACCTCTTTAGCAATCCCGGACAACCCGGCCATTCTGTTCAGCATAATCCCCGTCACCCGCCACACCCTTCCCACGCCAGCGTCTGTGCAAAATAAATCCCGGACACAACCCCCAGGAAAACCAAAAAAAAAAGTTACCGGCTCCCGAGCGGCGACTCATTCGTGCCGAGGAAGTAGAGAGCGTTTTCTCCGTACTGGACGGGTGCATAATGGGACCCGACATGCGTGAGCCCCTTGAACCGGACAAGCCACGAACCATTGATCTGCCCGGCCATCCGGACCGAGACCGGCTGAGGTGTCAGCGGGTCAACCGTACCTACCACAAGCATAACATCTTTTTTGATACCGGAGAGATCGTCCCAGGTCCCGTTCCAGACAAGGTTAGCCTGTGCTTCGGCCCGGACGCCTGCAGTCTGGTTGGGATCGTTTGCATTTTCCTTCAGGATTGCAAGCAGGGTGCTGCACTCAGGAACCCGGGCATCGTAGGTATTGGAGTCCAGGATCAGTTTTCGCACGCGTTCGGGATGATCGATGACCAGCTGCTGGGCAGTTGAGGAACCCATGGACGCCCCGTACACGTGCATGCTGTCGTACCCGAGGGCCTTGATCAATTCGGCTGCATCATCGGCATACAGGGGAATTGTGGGCGTGGCATTGTTGGTGCTACTGTATCCCATGCCCCGGGGGTCATAGGCATAGACATGATATTTCGAGGAAAGGATGCCAAGGAATGTCTCGTTCCACGAAGCCTGCAGGGGCGTCGCATTCGCCACGGTTCCGCCAAAGCCCTCGATGAGCAGGACCGGTTCGCCGGCGGATCCGAATTCCCAGTATGCCAGCCGGACACCGTTGACATCTTTGTACTGGACCGGTGTTCCGGCTATGGATACCGGCACCGGCTGCTGAACAGTCGGTACTGGTGCGGGCTGGCTTGTCGCTGGATTACCTGTGCATCCTGCTGCAAAAACCAGGCAGGCAATGATGGCAAGCACAATGATGGTCTGCGTCTTTTTCATGATACTTCGACCTCATGAGGGGAAAATAACCCCGGTACTTCTTCAGAATATGGATGGATCCCAGATAAAGACTTGGTCAGCCATGGTCCCTACGATTACGATCGGATCACCGGATCCCTGCGTTCACCAACCTGCTGGCGCCACATTGCGTAATACAGACCTTTCTGATCCAGAAGACCTGCGTGGGAACCGGTCTCAACGATCTTCCCCTGCTCCAGCACATAGATCACATCCGCATGCATGATCGTGGACAAACGGTGAGCTATCAGGAGGGAGATCTGGTCCCTGCTCATGGAAATATCCCGGATCGTGTTCGTTATTTCCTTTTCGGTCAGTGAATCGAGTGCTGACGTTGCCTCATCGAAGATGAGCAGACGGGGATGACGCAGCAGGGCCCGGGCAATGGAGATACGCTGCTTCTCACCCCCTGACAAGTTCATACCGCTCTCACCGATAACCGTATCAATACCCTGGACAGAACCAGCCAGCACATTATCACAGGCAGCCTTGTGCAGTGCATCCATGATCTGCTCGTCCGTTGCATCCGGCTGGACGAACAGGAGATTTTCCTTAATCGTCCCTGAAAACAACTGGGCATCCTGTGAAACGAAACCGATCTGCCTCCGTAACGGGTTATACCGGATCTGTGAAGACGGGTGACCATTGAAATAAATCTCTCCGCTCACCGGACAGTATAATCCGAGCAGGAGCTTGACCAGCGTTGACTTGCCTGCACCCGAAGTCCCGACAAACGCGATCGTCTCACCCCTTTTCACCTCAAAAGAGATCCCGTCAACGGCATTCCATTGTGCCGTCTTATGACGAAACACGACATTCTCAAAACGTATATCGCTCAGCTCGTCAACCTCAATTGGATTTTCCACATTGAGTTCTATCTGCTTCTCCATCAGCAAATCGAAATTTTTCACGGACGCTTCAACCTCATGATAACTGATGATGATACTGCCAAGGTCCTGCAAAGGTCCGAAAATGATAGTCGAGATAAACTGCATCGAGATCAATTCACCGGTGGTCAAGGCTTTTCTGAAGATCAACCAGAGAAGGATGAACAATATCGACTGCTTGAGGATGGATAACGTTGTTCCCTGCAGGAATGTCAGCAGACGGATCCGCTTGACTTTTTTCATCTCCAGGTTGAAGATCTTCAGGTTCTGGGCCAGTATTCTTCGTATTTCGGGATAGGTCAGGCCAAGGCTTTTTAAGAGCTCAATATTACGGAGGGATTCCGTAATCACTCCTGCAATTATATTCGTTTCGCTGTTGATCGACCGTTGCGTCACCTTGATCTGTTTACTCAAAAATCCGGTGAGCGTACTTAGCACGATAATACCGATGATGAAAACAGGTATCAGCAGCCAGTTCCTGGTAAGCGAATACCCGATGAGAAAACAGATCCCCACTACAGAGGAGAAGACCACATTGATGAACAGATTGATGAATAACTGGGTATCCACCTTCACGTTCTGCAGGATCGATAACGTCTCGCCGCTCCGTTGTTCCTCGAACTCATCATAGGACAACCGAAGCGTCTGTTGCAGGCCGTCATTGAAGATCTGCATGCCCATCTTTTTTACAGCCAGCTGGGTGAAATAATCCTGGAACGTTTTTGTTACCTGGGCGAGTACGGCGATTGTGATTGCCACACCGAGCCAGAACAGCACTCCCTTAATCAGCATCTCTTCCGTGCTGTTTGCGGGATTCAAGGCATAATCATCGATAATCTTCCCGAAAATAAGCGGATCGAACAGGCTCAGCAGCTCGCTGATACCCGCCAGAACGAGAGCGACAACAATCAGCCATTTCTGCGGCTTTAAGTACTTCCAGAGGACACTCATTTTTACTCGGCAATGATATTAATCGTCGGGGTTCCACACGTAATTATCTGCAGATCCGAATCCGGTTTCCCTGTATACTATTTAAAAAAACCGGATGTCTGTGAACGGGATATGGGATGAAGACAGAATAAAGATATTGTTTGCAGGAGCAGAGCCCCGTCCCGCACTCACCCCGCGTGCGGACCCCCCCGCTCGTAAAAGCCCGCCCGGACCCCCGCCCCGGTGCAAATCCCATGGTTAAGCAAACCAAAAAAAACAATGCCGGTCAGGGCGGGGAAAAAAGATAGTAAAAAAGTGATATTATCCCGGTCGTTATGCGTTCCGGTTCTTATCTCTGGAGAACATATCGCCCAGCAATTTCTCAAGAAATGCCGCGAAATAAGGGGATACAATGGGCATCAGCAGGGAAACTATATTCAGGCCTGTTCCCGAAGAGCTTTCCCTGCCCCCGGTTCCTCTCCCTCTGGAAGAACCGTTCCGGTTCATCAGCTTCATCAGCCCGAACAGGATGATACCGGCCCCGACTGCTGCACCGGCCGAGGCATAGGGATGCTCTTTGATAGTCCCCCCCAGGGTCCCTCCCACGGAATTGAGGGTTTTTGAAGATACATCGACAACCGATCGTTTCAGATTTCCAAAGGACCTGGCGATAAGCATCTCGGTTAAGTAAATGTCGTCTTCGTCAATCGGCTTACGGTCTTTCACGGTTCATCATCTCCCGTGCTGTCGGAGTCTGCAGGACGATCTTTTTTGCAAAGAAGACATGGGCGATGATGCCCCCGCCAAGAAATATGACCGCTCCCGTGATCAGCAGCGCAGCCCAGAGTGGGATCAGCGTTGCAATAAAGAGGATCACACCCGCCAGCACAACCAGCGTTCCTGCAGCAAGTAAGGTAAGCACAACTGACAGGTACATGAGTTTTGTGCCCAGAAAGTCAAATGGCTCAAATACATAGTGCTGCAGGAACAGGTCGGTCTTCTGCCGCACGTACAGATCAAGATACTTGACCGTAGTGGCAAACTCCGACTCTATCGATACTTCATCATCGCAGGTGTCAGGTTTCATCGTGTTCACTCTGGGCTATCAGTCGCGGAATTTGCCAATCAGCATACCAAAGAGAACCCCGAAGCCCAATGCCACCAGGACCGACGGTAACGGATGATCGATGATGATGTTCTCGACCGGTTCAGCTCTCTTGTGATATTCGATTTCCATTTCCTGGTATCTCTCACCCAGTTCGTCTCTGAAATGGTCCACCCGGTCCTGCACACTATGCAGAATATTCTGGACATTCTCGTCATCCACGGACATGTCGGCACTCCGCAGCATGCGGGCAGCCTCTTCCAGCGCATCAGCGGTCTGGTGTTTCATGTGTTCAGCGCCGGAAATGCTTTTGTCCGGCGTCAGTTCTACCGCATCCTTGGTCATGGTTATGCACCGTCCCTTATTGTCTTGTTGATGTTTTCCATCATTGTTCAACTCCTGTTTTGTCTCATGATATGATGGATTTGGAGGATGATTTCACTCACTCATCCTGATATTACCGGAATTTTTTCATATCAGAGTATGCGAGTATAGGCCGGGATCAATAAATATCTTGCCTGAGGAAAGAATCGTTCAATCCCGAAATCATTGCCGGATGAATGACCATATCATTACCGGGATGACTATCGCGTAAGCCCGGGTCCCGTCCGGCACTCTGCCTCCTCCTTGCCGTTGCACTATGCTATGCCCCGTGCCTTGCGGAAGGGTACCTGTACCTGGACACCTGGGAGCAGCCGACCCTGGTTGCGCATGCAAAGGGAGATACCCGGTATTACCCGGGTGATTCCTTTGAGATGAACGTCGTCCTGAACAACAGGGCGCTCGATGTTGCAGTCAAGGCAGTCCCCATGCTCAGACCCGGCGTGTATGACCCGAGCACGGCTCTCGGCGTCACGGTCCGGCCCGTGCCGGGGGAGCGGGCAACCCTTTTAGTACCGGTCCTGCATGTGAATTCATAAGGTTAATGACCCGGAACAGTCACCTGAAACATATGATCCTGCGTTTCCCCACCTGTATTCTCTTCGCCGTCCTGCTGATCGCCACGTCCCTTACCGTGCCGGTATCGGCAGGGGGTCCCGGAAGTCTTGCACCGGCCGACATCCTCTGGAGGGAGGTGCCGGGCCATTTCACGCTCTCTCCGGACGGTGCGAACCTGGTGTACATCAAGTCGGTCGGCACCGACCTTGCCCCGCCGCTGAACAACGGGACCCTCATGTTCATCAGCGTGCGCACAAAGGCCGGGACTGCAATCTCCGGTGCTGATGAGTCGGTCACATCGTATGCCCTTTCACCGGACGGGTACTCGGTCGCCTACGTGGCAGTGCCGCGGGAGAGAGGTGATGCAGCAGTGTATCTTGCCCGGCTCGCCGAGAAGAAAACGACCCGGCTCCCCGGCGCAACCGATGAACTTGCAGCCGGCTTTGCGTGGCTTGGGAGAGACCGGCTGGTCTTTTTGGGAGCACCGGAAGATGCCGGGCCCACACCCGGCGCAGCCGATGTCGTTGTCGTAGACGAAAGACCAGACCCGGTGGTCCTGAAGACATACTCCATAAAGGATGGCACCATCGCCCCGCTCTCGTCCAATACCGATGTCATCACGATATGGGCCCCCTCGCCGGACGGCCGGTATATCCTGTACAAGGCCTCGCCAAATCCGGAATCGTGGGAGACCGGGGCCACCTTCCGGTACACCGTCCTTGATACCGAGACCGGGCAGGAACGGGAGCTCTTCACGCTCATCGAGGGGTACCAGGACACCAACCAGTTCGCGTGGTCGCCCGACAGCACGGATGTCTGGATCGAGCGGATGCACAACGGCGGGCTGCGCTACCCGGTCGAATACACCTCAGACCTCCTGGTCTATTCTCCGGTTACCCTGACCCTTGAGGAGGTTCCGCTCAACTGGGACCGCGGCCTGTTGATCGACCTCTTCAACAGCGATATCGAGGTCAACCCGTTCAACGGCGGGGCTTATGTACTCCTAGCCGACGGTCCGAACCCGAAACTGGCACGGGTCAAAAAGAACAGCACCGGGTGGCAGGTCACGCTCCTTGCCGGTGAACACCAGGGGAACATCTTTGCTGTTGAACCCGACCGGACCGGCACAACGATCGTATATGATTATAATTCACCCGAATCGCCGCCCCAGTTCTTCCGGGCCGCCGTACGGGACGGCGCGATTGCCGATACAGTGCAGCTCACGAATCTGAACCCCTCCCTTGTCGCAAAGGACCTCGGCAGCAGTGAGGTCACGCAGTGGAAAGGGGCACGGGACGATACGGTTGTGGGAGTAGTGCGGTACCCGCCGGGATACGAAAGCGGGAAGGAATACCCGCTCGTGCTTGTGATCCACGGCGGGCCGACCTATGTTGATTTCGACAGCTGGCGGGATACCTAGGAGTTCCCCTACCACCTGATCACGGACAGGGGGGCAGTCACGCTTTCGGTCAATTACCACGGCAGCACCAACTTCGGGTTTGACTTCGCGCAGTCTATCGAGGGCGGGAACTACTATGACCTGCCGGTGGAAGACCTTATGACGGGTGTCGACCACCTGGCCGGCCGTGGAATTATCGACCGCTCGCAGGTCGGGGTCACTGGCTGGTCGAACGGCGGGATCCTCACCCTTGCGCTGATAACGAGAGACCCCTCGCTGAAAGCCGCAGTTGCCGGGGCAGGGACTGTTGACGAGAACTCGCAGGTCGCAAACACCAACGGCATCGTTATGGACAGGATGTATTACGCACAGAGCCCCTACCAGGACCCCGCATCGTTCCAGAAGGTCCTTCCTGTATACCAGGCAGACCGGGTCAGAACCCCGCTCCTGATGATGATTGGGAGCGCGGACAACGCCGTTGTCCCGGCAAGCGCATATGTTACATACCGGGCCTATAAGGAGGGGAGTTCAGCACCGGTGCGTTTTATCGTCTTCAACAACATGCCGCACCACATGAAGACGTACGCAACGCAGGAGCGCAAGGTGGACGAAGAACTCTCGTGGCTCGACCGGTACCTCTTCAGCAACTCATCCTGACCGGGGGCGTGTCGCGTGAAAAAACCCTTAAACTCTTATTTGGTGTACAGCGTCCTGTCCGGCCCGGGATAAAAATCTCCCGGTTTATCTGGCAGGACAGGCCACCGGTAAGCATGAGTCCTCCCCGCCCACGTTCAGCCAACCCTCTGGATCCGCCCGTCCGTAGTGACATTCACCGGCTGGGGCAGTTTTTCGATATAATCGACAAGGGCATCGATATCCATGGGCCCGTTTGTTCTGTCCTTTCCTTCCGTAAACGTCGTGTACCCGTCCCCTCCACCCGCAAGGAAATCGACCATGGAAACGGTGTAACTCGCTTCCGGGTCCAGCGGAAGACCATGGATCATCACACTTGTCACTTTGCTGCCGGCCGGCTTTTTTGCATCGTACCTGTACACAAGCCCGGAGACTGCCAGGTTGTGCGGGGGTAGCGGCTCCTGCCACTGCTGTTCAAGAGCCTGCTCAATCTGTTCGCCTGAAAGAGTCATCGAAAGCACGGTGCCGGCAAACGGCTGGACTGCGTACAGGTTACCCCAGGTGATATTTCCTATCGCTATATCTGCCCGCACCGAGCCGGTGGACAGGAATCCCGCGTCTGCACCCAACGCAGCCCGCTGGCTGTCTGCGACCAGATCGCCCATCGCCGACTCCCCGGCGGGGTCCTGCTCACGGGTCATGTCCCGGGCTGCAACACCAATCAGCTGGTCCACCTCCGGTGCAATGACCTTCTCGTCCACGGCAAGGAACGCGGCAATGGCCGGGTCGGGAGTGGTGCCGGGCGGCTGGTCTGCGTACGCCGGAATTATCAGGGCAGACTTTGTAACAATATCCCCGCTCGCCCGGTCGATAATGAGGTCGACATCGGCAAATCCCTTGCTGTACATCCAGGCCTGCGTGACAAGCACGGGGCTGCCGCCGGCGTTTTCCAGGTAGGCATTGGTGAACTGGTGGGTATGGCCGGACAGCACCACATCGACGTCGCTGTCAAGCCGGGGGACAATCGCGGCAACCCGCCCGGTCACGTTCGTGTTCGCCCGCGTCGGGCCCTCATAGGGCACCTGGGTCCCGCCTTCATGGAGGAGGACAACTACCGCATGGATGCCCTTTTGCTGGATTTCCGGGATATATCGGTTTATGGAATCGGCTTCATCCAGAAATTGCATGCCTTTGGTATCCGCCGCATCGGTGATACGGGGCGTGTCGGTCGTCACCGCACCGATAAATGCGACCGGTACGCCGCTGACCATGTTTATGGTATACGCGGGAAGGAGCAGGGTCTTGTTCTCTTCAAAGACCACGTTTGCACAGACATACGTGCTCTTCGTGCCGGGGTACGGGTCAACGAGATGGGAGATATTTGTTGCTCCGTTCCCGCCATTGATCAGGCGCATCAGTTCCGGTATCCCGTGATCGAACTCATGGTTTCCCGGCGTTGCAACCATATTGCACAAAGCATCCGGGGGGTCCGATGCAATGGTACAGTGCGGGTTTGCATAGGTATCAAAGAAGAGCATGGTGGGCTCGTCCAGCAAAAGGCCGGATTCTGGAGGGGATGCCCCAATCACATCCCCGGGGAGGGCGATGATGACCCCATCGGCATCCCCGGATGCCATCGCGGCATCCAGGTACGATGCCATGACCGGCGCTCCGCCTACAGGGCGCTTGTTTAATGTCTGGCCCGGGGGCAGCTGGCCGTGAAAATCATTGATTGCGAGGATCTTAAGATGGACGGTGGTATCTTCCGGCGATACCGGAGCAGATGCAGGGAGATATCCGCTAAGTATGACCGGCGCCAGGATGAGAATGGCAAGGATGCCGCACCCAAAGAGGATCTCCAGCGTGATTGGAGGCCGGTCCTGCCGTAAGTCTGGGGTCATGGTACCGGATCTTCACCTTCCCATCATTTAATCGTTGAGTTTTAACGCCAACAGAGAGAGACTTTGCCATCCACCAGCTTACCCTCCGGAGCCGGGAGGTCCGGCATACGCGGACGGGATCCACGATACGAGACAGCACCGCTGGCACCGGCGATATCCCCTTATTGCCAGAACCATGGACATGGTATGAATATAAGAACACCGACGCCCCCACAATTAAAAAACATGATACGACAAAGGGACACCGGGGAAACGACCGGCCATCGTAAAAAAGATCCATCATGATACAGGATTCAGGGAATCACCGGGTAAGTTTTTACATGAAACGGTTCTGGTTCTTAGCCTGCGTTTTGTTCCTCTTCCTGCTGGTCGCGCAGGGGGCCATGGCCGCCAATACAGATGAAACGGCAACAACCCCGGGTAAGACCGGGGGCTATATCTATTTCGAGACCGCCCCTTCCGACGCCACGATCTTGCTGGATGGGGTCAAGATCGGGACCAGTCCGTTCACGTATTACTCCGAAAAAACCGGGACCCTTGACGTGGTTGTAAAAAAGAGGCTTTATGAAGATTATTCCGGGTACGTCACCGTTAACGAAGGGACACGGGTCACGTTCCTTGCCCGCCTCACACCACTCCCCAGCGAACTGCCGCCTGCCCAAAGCTCCCCGCCAATCGTTATGACAACCGCAGCGGTTGTTGAGAAAAGCTCTCCAATCACGGTCCCGACGCCATGGCCGTCGCCCACGCAGGAATCCCCGGCCGGCCCGTTGGCTGCTCTCGGGGCAGTTGCCCTGTGCACCGCGTTCGTTGTGATCCGGCGCCGGTAAATTTTTTTCCTGTTTTGCAGAAAACATCTATGGTGCTGTTGACACTCTTTTTACCATTGCACCCTTTTTCGTTCTTCGGGCAGGCACCAGAACACCCCAAAAACCTAAGTTACACCCCCTCTCCTTATTGATCTCCTTTGCGAGTTTCGCAATCCCTTTCCACCGTTTTCTCTCGGACCGCACCAGACCGATCTCTGCTTTCTCATGTTCGAACGCGAGCTCTTGCATGAGCCGGTGATAATTCTTAAGCCGCGATGCTGACAGGGGGGTCCCGGTCTTTGCGGCTTCCTGCACGGCACACTCCGGCTCCTGTTCGTGCCGGCATACCGGGTATCATCTCCGGCCCATCCCTCAAAAGTTAAATCCTCAAAAGAAGAATGGTGAACCAATGGAATACCAGCCACACCCGGTCGAACGCCAGAAACGATTGGCGGTGCTTATTGATGCGGATAACGCCCAGGCAAATATCATCAAGAACCTGCTCGACGAAGTAGCCAAATACGGCGTGGCATCCGTCAAGAGGATCTACGGCAACTGGACCACGCCCCAGCTCCAGGGATGGAAAGATGTCCTGTTATCCAATTCCATCATCCCGATCCAGCAGTTCAACTACACCACCAAGAAGAATGCGACCGACAGTGCGCTTATCATTGACGCCATGGACCTGCTCCACACAGGAAACCTGGATGGCTTCTGCTTAGTGTCGAGCGACAGCGATTTCACCCGTCTTGCCTCACGGATCCGGGAGTCCGGCCTGATGGTATACGGTTTTGGGGAGGAAAAAACCCCCAAGGCCTTTGTCGATGCATGTGACAAGTTCATCTACACGGAGATCCTGCGGAAGGCGGAGCCTGCCGGGACTGCCGCTCCGGTTTACCGGGACACAACGGTCTTTAAGGACATGAAAAAGGACCAAAAATTCTCTAAACTTTTAAAGAACAGTGTCGAGGACTCCTCGGACGAGCAGGGCTGGGCCGAACTCGGCCTCGTGGGCCAGAACATCCAGAAGAAGAGCCCGGAATTCGATGCACGGAATTACGGCTTTAAAAAATTCTTTGACCTCATACGCTCCCTCGACCTGTTCGAGATCGATGAACGGCAGTCGAGGGATAATGTCGGGAAGATCATCTATATCCGGGAACGGACAAAGAAAGCCCGGAAATAAGGGCGTAGCAATGTTCTGCTCATCATCATGATAACCCCGCCCCCCATCCTTTTTTTCTGCTCTGTAGAGATCCTCAGTCACCACGATGGGGGCTGAAGCCCCCATTCCCCCCGGGAAGATACTGGCCGCCGCCCAAAAAGGGCGCCCCGCAGCGGCATCAATGAACAATTCAGTGAAAAATAATGACGTTTTTTTTCATTTTAAGCAAACTGTAATTCATCGTAATCGCACCCGGGGGTGCCACAGCGGCGGAGCGAAGCCCAAAAGAGCGTCAGCATATCATCTGATCATTTCTACAGAGCGCTTTTTTCTCACTATCCGGGATCTTCCCGCCAGCCGTGATACCGGTACGCTGAAGCCGCCTCATCCGGTTTCCAAAGTATGGTCCCCGGCAACACCGGTCCACGGCAACGGCCATACGGGACCGGCCGGCTCCTCCGGGCCGGATATACCTGCCACAAAAAGACCGGAATTGTTTTTGCCCATGACAGGAGAATTACCGGGTAATGGACGATCGCGTTCCCCCGGCTGCACTCTACATCCTGCTTGCCGCCGTCTTCCTTGGCATGCTCGGCCTGGGAATTGTCATCCCGCTCCTCCCGGTCTTTGTGGGCGAATTCGGGGCCAGCGGCTTCTGGGTCGGGGCGCTCTTTGCCGGGTACGGGCTCTCGCGGATCCTCCTCACACCATCAATAGGTAAATGGTCGGACCGGTACGGGCGGAAATGGTTCATCACCGGCGGTCTTGCCCTGTACGTGGTGGTCTCGCTCCTGTATATCGTCCCGACTTCCATTTATGAACTGTTCGCGATCCGGTTCATCCACGGGATCGCTTCGGCGCTCATCGGACCGGTTGCCATGGCATATGTCGCGGACATCACGCCACCCGGGCTTGAAGGGGCGTACCAGGGCCGGCTTTCGAATGCGTTTTACCTCGGCATGGGCACCGGCCCGCTGATCGGCGGCGTTCTGTACAGTGCGTACGGGATGAGCGCGGTCTTTCTTGTCATGGCGGTCATGGCGCTCATCCCCTGTATTCTCTGCGTCAGATATCTTCCCCAGTCCCGGCCGGAATGCAGGATTACCGCATCAGTGTGGAAGGCATTCCTCCACCCCCGCATGCAGGCGATCCTCTTCTTCCGGTTTGTGAGCTGCTTCCCCTATTCTGCGTTCATGGTCTTCCTGCCGGTCATTGCCGCGGTCCAGTACCATTATTCAACAACGCTCATCGGCCTCGTCATCGCCATCGGGGTCCTTTCCATGGGCCTGACACAGGGGTATTTCGGCAGGGTTGCCGACCGGTATAAAAAATCCCGCCTCATTGTTGTTGGCACGCTGCTGGTCTCATTTGCCACGCTTGCCCTGCCCTTCCTCGACAACTTCATCGTCATCGCGTTCCTCGCCCTTGCCCTTGGCATCGGCAACGCGGTTGCCATCTCCTCTGCAACCGCGGTCGTGGCAATCGACGGGCGTGAACTGGGGCAGGGCGCCGTGATGGCGGCGTTCAACACGGCCGTGAGTGTCGGGATAGTCGTCCCCCCGCTCATCTTCGGGGCGCTTCTTGTCATGTATGGCATAGATGCCATCTTCATCATCGCCGGTATCGTCTCTCTTGCAACGCTGGTGCCGTTCTGGTGGCTGGTGCTCCGCAGCAAGAAGATGGCGGCCCGGCCTGCCATTCCTTCATGACCGGGCCCTGCCCGAAGGTGTTTCTGGTGGAATGCTATCCGGCGGGATGCACCATTGCAGAACGCGAGATGTTATGCCCGTGGTGCCCGGGTCACCTGCCCTCCGGCAGCCCGGATAGCAGTCTCGATGGTGGTGAGTAGTTCCTCATCATTGAGGGCAAAATCCAGCAGCTCAAACCGGTTCACGAGTGCGATGGGTTTGAGGATGACCAGCGGCTTTTTTCCGGCAGTTTCGCCCGGATAATCGGCAGGTACTGCCGTGAAGGTATCGTCAGCCCAGACCGCGACGTTTGCGTATCCCGCTTCATCCCAGAGTTTTTTGACAATATCCTGCGTTATCATGTGATGGTTCCCCTGAATCGTTGGTACAGAGAAGAAGTGCCACGGCCATATAATTCCATGGGAAGCGTGTCCGGCGCCTGCGCAGGTAACCATGAATGATAATGCCCATAAACATTCATGCCGGCGTATGACAGCCCGCCGACACCCACTCCACACCTGCAGCCGCTCCTGCCTGCGCTGTCCGGTATTCATCACGGGTTTGGTTATAAAAAAAACTCAGGAACCCTTTTTAGAGACCAGCACCTTGTCAATCCGGTTGCCATCCATGTCCACAACCTCGTAGCGCAGTCCACCGGATTCAAAATGGTCCCCGGTCTTTGGTATCCGTTCAAGGAGATAGAGTATCAGGCCGGCAATGGTCTGGTAATGTCCTTCTTCTTCCATGGGAAAGGATCGCACGGATAAAATATCCCTGAGATCTTCAACCAGTGTATCGCCGTCGATCAGCCATGAGCCGTCCTCCCGGATAACGACCGGCTTATCTATTGACTCCCCGAGAGAGCGGACATCGCCCACGATCTCTTCAAGGATATCGTGCAGGGAGATAATGCCCCGTATGCTGCCGTACTCGTCAGTGACAAGAGCAATATGCATGCCGGTTTTCTTGAATAATTCAAGGAGCCTGAGGATCGAGAGTGCGCCGGGGATAAAGAGGGGTTTTGTGGCAATGGCCCTGATATCGGGAATGCTGCCTTCCGCCATTAAAGCCAGCACGTCCCGGACGGATACCATGCCGACAACCGTGTCCAGGTCTCCTTCATACACCGGAAAGTTTGACCGGCCGCTCCGGATCATGATCCGTAGATTCTCCGCGACAGGATCCTCAAGGTCAAGCCCAATCACATCGGAGCGGCGGGTCATCACCAAACCAACACGGCGGTCAGCAAGGTCAAATACCCCTTCAACCATGCTCAGTTCGGCCTTCTCAAAAATCCCGGCTTTGGTGCCTTCTGCAAGCATGATCTTGATCTCCTCTTCAGATACCGGAGGTTCGGGAGACTCATGGACCCGCAGGATCCGTAAAATGCCTTCGGTTGAATAGCTCAGGATGATCACCAGTGGCGCTGTAAGGACGGAAAGGAGCCGCATCGGTTTAGCAAGGGCAGAAGCAATGGCATCTGCGTTCGTCAGCGCAATGCGTTTTGGTACGAGTTCTCCAAAGATCAGGGTCAGGTAGGTGATCACCAGGACCACGAGAGTGATTCCCAGGATGTCGCCATACGGCGCAAGGAGCGGGAACTCTTTGAGATAATTCCCGAGTCCTGCTGCAACCGTGGCACCGCCAAAGGCACCCGCAAAGATCCCCACAAGGGTGATCCCGATCTGGACCGTTGATAAAAACGACGTGGGTTCATGGGCAAGTTCGAGCGCAGCAGCTGCTCCCGGGTTTCCTTCATCTGCCCATTGCCGGAGCCGGGTTTTTTTGGCTGACACAATGGCAAATTCTGCCATGGCAAGGATGCCGTTGAGTATGATGAGAACAAGGATGATGACAATCTCAAAAAGATACGACATATGCGGGGATCATCTCACACTGTGCAATTAAACACCGTAAGGTATGAAAAAGATTGTGCCATGTGCCAGCCCGGAATTTATCTCTCCCAGCAGGTGCCCGGCCACCGATACCATTATTCAAGCCCAAAGGTCATGAACTCGCCTGCGTGATCGCGGACGAGGAGGGAAAGTGATGAATTCGGGAAGATATCAGACGTCGTGATGTACCAAAAATATTTTTGATTTTTTATTGGTGGATTCAGACATACCCCACGCGGAACAGGAGCGAACCCAGCGAATATAGTGCAAAGGAGAATATGATCAGGGTCATTGCCAGCAGTCCAATCCGTATCCTGATCGATTCCCACCGGCTGTACACCCCGCAGAAGAAGAGGACGATTGCAAAGAGGACCGTGTTGGAGATGTACATATCCCCGTTCGTGTTTGCATCCTTTCCATTGTTGAATGCTGCTGTTGCATTCTCTTCAAGGAGGTGGCTCTGGGTATAATAATGAAGATTGTATTCGGGAAGGTCAAACGGCGTTCCTGCAGGGATCGGGTTATCAGGATTCGCTCTGCCCGATTCGATCCAGGCATCGAACGCGGGCTGGAACTCGGGCCGGAACCGTTCCTGCAGGAATGCTGCCTCGGCATCGTTCCTGCTGCTCACCGCGGTCAGCCAGCTGGTGAAGAGCTGTACGTCAACGATTACCTCGGTGGTAGTAATCGTCGTAGCCCGGAGCGATTCTGACCGCAGCGTTGATGCTTCGCCAAAATTGATGGCCTCGAACCCGTTCCACCGTGTTGCCTCGTACACGCAGAAAGCCGTTGACAGCGTGGCAATCAGAAGAATTATGGCAAATATTACGTCAGTAGTTGGTTTGCCCCGTTCCGGAATTTTGAGATCCTGCATATTGTTCATAAAAAACCTTCAGACTCTTTAGTAAAATGATCGATCAGGTGATAAAAATATATTGATAGGGCAAACCATGGTAAACTTTCCGTTCCAGAATCGGGGTCTCCGACATGCCATGGGAAAAGGCGAAACATTCAATCCCGCGGGTCGGCAGGGCGATCATCCAATATCCTCAAGGTCTTCAAGGGAGCGGCCGGTTTTCTGTTCGTTCCGGCTTCAAAGGTCATCCAGGAGCGCCGATCCCGGAAGGGATTTTTAAAATTGCAGCGCCATGGAGGTACAACCGGCTTCAGGACAGACGGTTCAGTTCCCGACAAGCACAAAAAATCCAGAACGGGGCTGACTCTATGACGTTGCCGGGATGGCCCTTATCGGCCCGGGCAGGGAAGGCTGCCGGACCACCCGGTCCTTACGGTCAGCAGAGAGAATCACCGGTACCCGCAATATTACCCGTGACATTGTTGGTGGTATCGAGGACCGCATGGGCAACCAGGTACGCGTTGTGGTAACCCATGATGGCCGAGACATTGTTTACCGCATCAAGAGCCGTGTAGAGAACAATACACCCCAGCACCAGCACCGACAGAAGACCCGGCTTCTCGTTCTGCCCGAACAGGCAGGGGATGGCAACCATTACCGCAAGGAGGGCCAGTATTCCCAGAACCATGCAGGGAACTATGCCGATTTGTACAAAACATGCCGCGGCAACGGAATTGCATTCCATGAAATGTACCTGCACCGATGCCATGTAGAGCGTGGATGCGGATGCAATGGTAGCAAAAAACATTGCAGCCGCAATGAAGATCCAGTACCGTTTATCGAATTTCACACCACTCAATTGTGTTTGCGAGTCTATATTTACAGCGGGAATCTGAACCAAAACACCGGGATGTGCTGATCCCACAGGCTCATATCCAATAACGGTGCAATGGCATCTATTGGATGCCCGGTCGGGTGGGAAGTGGGGAAAATGGCAGACTATGTCCTTATTCATGGCGGAAACATGACAACAGTGACGTGGAACCGGCTGACCACGGGCAGTCCCATCCAGACACCGGATGGCACGATGGGCGGCAGGATCTGGGATCCCGTCCGCCCCGTCCTTGAGGGGGCGGGCCACCGCGTCTTTGCCCCGACGCTTGCGGACGAACATACCACCACCCTGACCGGTCATATCGGGGAAATTGAGAAGATCATTACTGACCATGACCTGCAGGATGTGGTCCTTGTCGGGCATAGTTACGGCGGGATGATCATCACGGGCATTGCAGCCCGGATGGCAGACCGGGTCCGACACCTGGTGTACATTGATGCCGCCCTGCCGGACCCGGGGCAGTCCCTGTTTGACATTATTATGTCGACCGGCTTCGACCCCCAATCGTTTGCCGTTCTCGATGCGGCACCGCCGTATGTCGAAAAACTGTCGTTTGACCCGGCAGCGATACAATCGCTGCCAAAAACATATGTCCGCTGCACGGAGAGCGATTTTACCTCCGTAACCGATCTCGCCCGGCAGAAGATCGCCGCTGCCGGTGCGGGATGGATTTACCTTGAACTGCCCTCATCCCACGTGCCGATGGCCGGAATGCCGGACAGGATTGGACAGATATTGCTGGACGCCGCCAGAAAATAATTCTCGTCTTGATGTTGGGGCACCATCATACCCATGCCCCGGTTCTTATCGCCCCGTCTGCCCGTTTCCCTGACGGCGGGGACCGCTGTAAACAGATCCTGAGGACGTACCGACCGATGCTCCTGCAGAACGGATGGAGGATGTGTTTTCGCCTAATTGACAGGTTTTTTTTACTCCCGTTTCAGGTTGCCCGTGGACAAATCATTTTATAGAAACACTCACAACATGATAAATAGTACGGAATCGGACTATTGATATGACCAGCATGTTTAGATTTTCACCACATGGCGGTAAAGAGAGGAGTTTACTTGCACTCTATATTCTCCACACACTGCAGGAGTGCCCGAAATCCGGGTACGATCTCTTAAAAGAGATCGCAAAGAAGACCGGGGGGACATGGATGCCAAGCAAAGGTACAATCTATCCCCTGCTACGGCAGCTCGAAGATGAGGGGCTCATCCGGATTGCAGCAACAGAGAAGCGGTCCAGGACTCCTTTTGCCATAACCAGAAAAGGTCTCACCACCCTCACCGCAATACGGGAGATGAACCGGGAGAGTCACCAGAAGATGATGCAATACAAGAACCTCATCCTTACCGTCTTTGGGGGAAGCGAACATTCCGTGAAAGGGCTCTTCTTTGATATCCGGGCAATTGTCGGGGAGATGTCCCCGGGGACAGAGAAGGAGGTCATAGCAGTACTTGAACGATGCCGTGAAGAATTACACAGGATAACGTGATCATGACCATTGCACTGCAAATTCAGAACCTGACGCGGCACTTCAACAGCCTTGTTGCCGTGGACAACATATCGTTCGATATACAGCAGGGCGAGATTTTCGGCCTGCTGGGACCCAACGGCGCCGGGAAGACCACAACCCTCTCGATGCTCGCAACCA
>CAZMCL010000002.1:0-28230 GCA_964564375.1 uncultured Methanoregula sp.
ATACTGATTAGTTCAGACGAGAGGTAGCCATATTCATGAACAAGAGTGATGCGGAAGCACTGATGCGACAGGGCATTGAACTCTATGATCTTGGAAAGTTCCAGGAAGCCATTGTCATGTTCGACCGGGGCCTTGCCTTGTTCCCCAAGCTTGCAAAAGCGCATTATTTCAAGGGCATTGCCCTGTACGACCTGGACAGATACGATGAGGCCATCGAATCGTACGATCATGCCACCGGACTTGAACCGCAGGATCCCAATGCATGGTATAACAAAGCTGCCACGCTTGCCCAGATAGGCCGGAACGATGAAGCACTTGAAGCCTGTGAACGGCTGCTTGTGATAAAATTCGACAATGCTGAAGCCTGGATCTTAAAAGGCATAGCCCTCTATGAACTCGGCAGGTTCAGGGAAGCCATCAGTGCCTATGACCATGCACTCATGATCGACCCGCGCCATGCCAAGGTCTATTACAACAAGGGCATTGCCCTTGCCGATATGGGGCAGCACCAGGAAGCGATTGCCGCTTACGATAAAGCCATCGGGATCGTCCCCGATTATGCCCGGGCTTTTTACAACAAGGGCATCTCACTCTATGAACTCAACCGGTATGACGAAGCCCTCATCGCATTTGAGAAGGCCAGCGAATATGATCCCGATGATATCTGGGTCTGGTATTACAAGGGATTCATCCTGGCAAAACAGGAAAAGTCCGAAGCGGCAGTTGAGGCTGCGGAGGCATTCATCCGTCACGAGCCGGGCCATGCCGACATCTGGGCCATCAAAGGTATCGCCCTCTATAAACTCGGCCGGTATGCCGAAGCCATCCCTGCTCTCCAGCAGGCAATCACTCTCAACCCGCAGTTGCAGGATGCTCTCCTGCACCTTGGGCTCTCCTATATCCAGACTTCACAGTATCCTGATGCGATTGAAACGTACACAAAAGCCATCGAATCCGGGTCACCCTCCGCAGAAGTCCTGTACGAGCGGGGTCTTGCTTACTTCCACTTAAAAGACTATCATGAAGCCAATGCCGATTTTGACCAGGCTCTTACTCTCGCGCCGGAAAACGCTGATACCTGGTACCGGAAAGGTATGTCGGGTATTTTCCAGAGCCGTTATGAGGATGCGCTCGAAGCACTGGCAAATACCCTCAATCTCAACCGAGACCATACGGGATCATGGTTTTACCGGGGTATTGCCTTTGCCAGGCTTGGCCGGCATAAAGAAGCGATAGAATCTTTTGAAAATACGCTGGCTCTCGATCCGGACTGTGCTTCTGCAGCATACCAGGAAGGGGTATCCTATGCAAACCTTGGAAGGTTCAGCGAAGCGGTTGCCGCGTATGACCATGCCATCCACATCAGCCCGGGATTTGCCGAAGCACTCTATCACAAAGGATATGCGCTTGCAAAACTGGGCAGAAACGAGGATGCGGTTATGGAATATAACCGGGCCCTTGCCCAGGACCCTGGAAATGCACAGACCTATTTCCAGAAAGGTGCGCTGCTGGCAAAACTCGGCCGGTATGATGAAGCCATTGCATCTTTTGACAAGAGTATCAGCTTAAAGCCCAAAAACGCCCAGCCCCATTACGATAAAGGCCTCTCACTTTTGAAACTGGAGCGTTACGATGAAGCCCTCGAATCATTCGAACACGCGGTCTCCATCAATAAGAACTATGTCAACGCCCACTACTACCGTGGGTTCGTATACCTCCAGCTTGATTTATACGATGATGCAATCGAGGCATTCGACCAGGCCCTTTCTATCGATCCTCTCCACACGCTTGCGCTCTACCAGCGCGGGCATGCGCTCATGGCCCTCCAGCATTACACTGAAGCCGTCCTGGCCTTTGACAAGGTGCTGGAAGTCTCACCCCAGTATACTGCTGCCATGGTCGAGAAGGGATCTGCCCTTATCAACCTCTCCCGTTACGAAGAGGCAATTCCCGTATTCGATGAGGCGCTTGACCTCAACCCTGCTCTTTGCGAAGCCTGGCTCTGTCGGGGTATCGCACTTGCGCACACCGGCCTGACTGAGGACGCGGTTGCTGCGTTCGACCAGGCACTTACGCTGGACCCGGACCTTTCCGATGCGCTCATAAGGAAAGGCATTGCTCTCGTGGCACTCGACCGGCATGATGAGGCACTCATCTCATTCAATATTGCCCTGGACAAGAACCCCCGGAATGTCCGGGCCTGGTACTTCAAGGGTGTTGCGCTCGCTTCCCTGAACCGGGATGATGATGCAGTCCGGGCATTTGAAAATGCTATCGATATCGACCCTGATTGCATCCACGCGTACCGCAGCAAGGCCCAGGCGCTCATGCGGATGGGAAAAATCCCGGACTCGGTTGCTGCGTATGACCACGCGCTCGGACTTGAACCGGATAATCCAAAGACTCTTCTTGCAAAGGGTATCGCGCTCTTAGAACTCGGGCGTTTCAATGAAGCAGTCAAGGCTTTTGATGATGTTATTGAGATCAACCCGGGCATTGCCGATGCATTTTATCACCGTGGTCTTGCTCTCCTCGAACTCGGGAACTATGATGATGCAATCCTGGCGTTCAACGAGGCTTCGGAAACTGATCCCACCCACAAAGCCGCGCTCAGTTATACGGGTACAACTCTTCTGAAAATCCAGCGGTACGATGATGCTGTGGCGGTTTTTGACCGCCTCCTTTCCCTTGCGCCGCAGAACCCGGATGCAATTTTCAACAAAGGTCTTGCCTTCCTGTACCAGGAACAGTATGAACGGGCTGCCGAACTGTTTGGAGATGCAATCGGGTTAGACCCCAGGAAAAAAGAAATATCACTGTATCACGGGATTGCACTTGGACACCTCGGGCGCCATGATGAGGCAATTGCCGCCTTTGACCGCGAACTTGCCTTAAACCCACGCGATACTGATGCATCCATAAGGAAGGGGATTGCCCTTGTCAACCTTGGGCAATACAAGGTGGCAATCTCGATCTTCCGGAAATCTCTTGAGGGCGATCCCCGGGATATCAGGGCCTGGTGTCACCTGGGACTCTCCCTATCGGCACTGGAACAGTACGAGGAGGCGGTGAGCGCATTTGACCGGGCAATCGAGATCAACCGTCGCTGTGCACGGGCCTACTATGAAAAAGGTGCAGCACTGTCACGGCTCGGAAAACCTCTTGAAGCGGTCATCTCCTATGACAAAGCTCTCGAAGTCGAGCCGGATAATGCCATAGTCCTGTATCACAAGGGCGTTGCGCTTACCCAGAAGGAACGCTACGACGATGCTATTTCGGCATTTGAGCAGGCGCTTGCCCGCGACCCGAAAAACGCTTCCGGTTATTATTATCTCGGCATTGCCTATGCGGGCCGGGAACGGTTCAGCGATGCTATCAGGGCATTCGAGATCTCACTTGAGATCGAACCCTCCAATGCGCAGGCCGAACATTTCCGGGGGATTGCACTCATCCAGCGGGAGCGGTACAGCGAGGCTATTCGTGCCTTTGCCAATGCCATAGCCCTCGATCCCGCAAATGCCACATCGTTCTATTATATGGGACTTGCCCATATCCAGTTAAAACACTATGATGAGGCAATAACTGCATTCGACAATGCGATGCACCTTGACCCGTCACTCTCGGACGCGCATATGTACCAGGGTATCGCGCTTGCTGCATTGTCCCGCCATGAGGAAGCTATCGCGGCCCTTGACCGGAGCCTTGCGGTCAATCCCTCCTTAATTGAAGCCCTGATATGCCGTTCCGGATCCCTGTACAAGCTCGAACGGTATGGCGAGACCATCGACACGGATGACCGCATCCTGTCACTCAACCCAACCCTCATCGACATCTGGATGCAAAAAGGCAATGCCCTGTACAAGAACGGGAGAAAGCAGGACTCAATCGCCGCCTATACAAAAGCCCTTGAGATCAACGGCAGTCTTGCCGAGGGCTGGATAAAAAAGGCGGATGCACTCTTCGATGTCGGGAGGATCCAGGATGCATTGGTAGCCTATACCCGGGCGCTTGATATCAACCCGGCACTTGCCGGGATCTGGATGCGCAAGGGAGAGATCCTCAACAATCTGGGCCGGACTGAAGATGCTATTGCTGCCTACAAAAAATCCTTGCGCATTGATCCTGACCAGGAGACCGGGTGGATCAGGAATGGCCGGGCCCTGTTCGATCTTGGACGTTACCAGGACGCCATCGAGGCGTTTGACAATGCCATCTCGCTCAACCAGCGGAGCATCGAGGCGTTCTATTACAAGGGACTCTCGCTGGAGAAAGTAAACCGGGTTGAAGGTTCCATCCATGTTTTCGAGGTCCTCCTCGAGATTGATCCCAACAACCACAATGCCCATTACCATAAGGGTCTGGCACTGGCAACACTCGGGGACCACCGGGATGCAATCATCTCGTTTGAAAAAACCATCTCCCTTGCTCCCGACTTTGCCCCTGCATGGTATTACAAGGCGCGATCCCTTATCGAAACCGGTAATTATGCAGATGCAATTACTGCGCTGAACCAGGCAATCCAACTGGAATCCTCATATCCCGAGGCATCCTACTACCTCGGTTTCGCGCTTCTCAAAACCGGCAGGTTCGAAGAAGCTCTTGATGCATTTGAGAGCAATCTTATCAAAGATACAAGTAACGCTATAGGACATTTCCACCGGGGCATTGCACTGGAGAAACTCGGCCGGCGCGAGGAATCCCTTGCGTCATTTGACAAGGCCCTGATTTATGATCCGGAAAATGCCCTTGCCTTTTATCATAAAGGTAAGGTTTTTGCGGATCTCGGCCGGCACAGCGATGCGGTTTTTGCCTTTGACAAGACGCTCCAGCTCAAACCGAAATACTCAGATGCAAGGCTCCGCAAGGGTATCGCTCTCTTTACCCTTGGAAAGTTCCGGGATGCCATCGCCGAGTTTGACCGCACGGTCAAGGAAAATCCTCATAATTTCCTGACCTGGCTGTATATGGCCCGGGCAAGGGCCGGCTTAAAAGATTTTGCCAGCGCTGTCGAATCTTTCGACCAGGTCCTGAAAATCAATCCCGACAATGCTGAAGCACATAGCGAGCGGGGTGAAGCTCTTTTGGAACTGACCCGTTATGAAGACGCGGTTTTAGCATTTGACCGTGCACTGGCTCTCGAACCTTCCCGGACAATGGCACATTATTTCCGGGGCCTTGCCCTCAATTTGAGTGGGGATCATAATGATGCCGTTGCCTCATTTGATGCCTGCCTGTCCGGGCTGCCGAATTATGCACCGGCCCACTACCAGCGGGGACATGCCCTTTATGCCCAGGGCTTATACCGCGATTCTCTCGACGCTTTCGATCATGCAATGGAGTATGATCCCGCTCATGTCCGGGCTGCATACGAGATGGCCGTAGCTCTCCACGATCTTGGCAGGAATGAGGAATCGGCAGTTGCCGCACTAAAAACCTTAGAACTCCAACCTTCTTTTACTGAAGCATGGATCATAAGGGCAACTGCGCTTAAGGACCTTGAGCGGTTCGATGAAGCGGTCAGCTCCCTTGACAAAGTCCTGGAACTGGACCCGGCAAATGCCCAGACCTATTATGACCGCGGTCTCTGCCTTATCCGGCTGAACCGGCACCTTGAAGCGGTTGAATCTTTCGACCACGTCCTTGAGCTGATCCCCAACTTCTCACCAGCCTTCTTCCATAAGGGCATCGCACTGTTTGAACTCGGCATGTTTGATGAAGCCGTCTTCTCCTTTAACATCACGCTGGAGATAATGCCGGAAAATGCCGATGCCCAGTACCATAAGGGGCTTGCGCTGGCCCGGCTTGAGGACTATGACGAGGCTATCACGGCCTTTGATACAGCATTTGCCCTTGATAACAAGAAAGCCGATCCCTTGTACCAGAAAGGTCTGAACCTTGCAGCGCTCGGGATGCAGGATAAGGCAGAAGCTGCATTCTCGCAGGCGCTGGAGATAGAACCGGGGAACCGGGATGCACTTTATCACAAGGGTCTGGCTCTTGCCGAACTGGGGAAATTCAATGATGCCATTGATATTTTAACAAAAACACTGGATACAAATCCCCGTATCGCCAATGCATGGCTGATTCGCGGCTTTTGTCTTTTCGCGGTTGAGCGGTTCCAGGAAGCTGTCCTCTCGTACAACAAGGCAATTGAACTGGACGATAAAAATTCCCATACATGGTTCTATCTCGGACGGGCACAGATCGGTCTTGGGAACGATGAAGAGGCCGTTTCTGCGTTCGACCGGGCGATTGCCCTCGTACCGGAGTTCGGGGAGGCATTTTACTATAAGGGTATTGCCCTGTTCCGGCTTAAGCTCCCTTCCGATTCCGCTGTTGCACTTGAGAAGGCAAACACCATCATGCCGGATTTTGTTGATGCATTCCGGGAGAACGGTCGAGTTCTTGCCGCTCTGGGAAGGCACCGTGAAGCAGCTGATGCATTTGAACGGGTTATCGACAGCCATCCCAATGACCTGACCGCGCTGTATGGCCTTGCACGGGCTTTCGATCACCTCGGGCAATACAAGGAAGCCATTGCCGCCTATGGAAAAGTGAACCGGATCCAGCCTACCTGTGAACGGGCATTCGTGTACAAAGGGTTTGCCCAGATGCTTTCCCACCAGTACGATGATGCAGTGGAGGCATTCTCTGACGCCATTGGTCTGAACCCTGCAAACGCTGAGGCATGGCAGGAGAAGGGACGGGCACTCGTTATCCTCGAAAAGTTCGGGCAGGCCGTGGATGCTTTTGACGGTTTTCTTGCGCTCTCGCCGGAAACGGCTCCCATCATCTTTGAAAAAGGCCTTGCCTTAACCCAGCTCGACCGGATCGATGAAGCTCTTCATGCTTTCACGCAGTGTATCGCGCTAGGCATGGATACACACCGCGCACATGCCGAACAAGGTTTTGCCTGTTACCGGTTGAAGCAGTATGCCGACACCGTTGCATCTCTTGACCGTGCTCTTGACCTTGACCGGGATGACCCCCGTGTCCATGTCACCCGGGGGGAGGCACTTGCACATCTCCACCGTTATGATGAGGCCCTTGCAGCATTTGACGATGCCCTCATAAAAGACCCGGAGAACGACCGTGCACATCGCGGCAAGGGTATCGCGCTTGTCCGGCTGGAGCGGTATGAGGACGCCATCATCTCCCTTGACCGGGCGCTGGAGAACGATGTATCCGGCCCAGGTCTTCTCTGCTGCAAAGGGTACTCGCTCTACCGCCTCGGGAGGTTCAAGGAATCAATCGAATCGTTCGGCAAATCCCTCAAGCGCCGGCCGGAAAATGTGTTTGTGATATTCTTCCGGGGTAAAGCCCTGTTCCATATCGGCAAATGGAAGGAGGCAGCTGCCCTGTTCGAGAAAGTCCTTGCACTGGACGATACAAATGCTGTAGCCTGGTTCCTCCGGGGACTCAGTCTTGCGCGGCAGAACCTCCATGAAGAGGCATTGAGTGCTGTCGAACGTGCCCTGACCCTTGACGATGCATGTGCGCCCGGATGGTACAACAAGGGGCTTGAACTGGTTGCGCTGGAGCGGTTTGAAGAGGCCCTGCATGCTCTCGATCTCTCGCTGAATCTTCGCACCACGGACATTGAGACCTGGCTTTTAAAAGGACGAGTACTCTTTGAACTTGGTAAGCCAAAGGAATCTCTTGATAACTTTGACCATGCAATCGCTCTCGATCCTGGTAATATCGGGGCCTGGTACCGTAAAGGACGGGCCCACCAGGAGATCGCTGCATATTCCGATGCTATTGCAGCCTTTGACCGGGTTTTATCAATCGATCCAGACTGTGCCGGCGCATGGCTCAACAAGGGTAGTTCGCTCCTTTCGATGGGGCAGTTCGGAGCGGCACTCGATGCACTTACCCGGGCCCTTGACCTGAAACCAAAGGATGCAAACGGCTGGTACGACCGGGCTATCGCTCTTGCTGAACTTGGGCGGTATGATGAGGCTGTGCTCTCGTACGACCGGGCTATTGCTATCAACAAAAAGTTCACCAATGCCTGGTTCGACAAGGGCCTTGCGCTCGTGAAACTTGGAAAGGATAAGGAAGCAATCAGCGCGTTCGATGCAACAACTGCCATCGACTCGCATTTCATGAGCGCCTTTTATGAGAAAGGGCTTGCGCTGGAGCGCCTTGGTTTGTATAATGATTCACTCGTATCTTTCGATACAGCCCTTGCGTTGGACCCATCCCATGTCTCCTCGCTGTATCATAAAGGTCTCGCACTCTTTTCCCTGAAACAGTATGATGAGGCAACCGGATCCTTTAGTGCATCACTCAATCTGAACCCGGAACAATTTGATGCCTGGTATCACCAGGGTATCAGCCTTGTGCACACGGAGAATCTTAACGAAGCGCTCCTGGCTTTCGAACAGGCAATCCGGATCAACCCGCTCTCCTATGGCGCGTTGTATGAGAAAGGGCTCATCCTCTCCGAACTTGGACGGTATGATGAGGCTGTTGCAACATTCGACCTGGCCCTTGGAAGCGACCGCAAACAGCGGGACTGCCATTATGCAAAAGGGCTTGCCCTTACCAGTCTGGGACGGAACGAAGAAGCCTCCCTCTCCTTTACCGAGACCCTTATTCTCGATCCGGAATTTTCCGAAGGCTATTTCAGCCTTGGCATGTCCCTCGAACAACTGGGACGCTATGAAGAGGCCATTGCTGCCTTTGACGGACTCCTGGAACGGATTCCGGACCGCTCTGCTGCATGGCACCACCGGGGCATCTCTGCCGAGAAGATCGGGCAGGACGATGAGGCTGCCCGTTCATATGACAAGGCACGGCAGGCCGACCCCCAGAACGTGGAAATCATATTCTCTGAAGGAAAGGCACTTTCCCGCATTGTAAAATATGATGAAGCAATCCGGATCTTTGATATTGCGCTTGGCATCGAACCCAGCAACGGCCAGATCCTGCTTGCGAAAGGCAGTGCACTGGCAAAGAATAACCGCCACAATGATGCCGAACGCGTCCTGCACGATGCTGCAGTCCAGCTTCCCCGAGACCCGGAGCCTGCGTGGCTCCGTGGACTTTCCCTGGTCACCCTTGGGCGTCATACAGAGGCAGTTGCAGAATTCGATGCATCCCTTGCCCTGACTCCGGATAATCCTGCAATCTGGTTTGAGAAGGGCACATCATTAATGCAACTTACCAGGTACGAACCGGCAGTGCAGGCATTCGACCAGGTTCTTACTTATCAGCCCGACCATCCCCCCGCCCTTCTTGGCCGGGCCCGGGCGTTCTTCTGTCTTGAGAAATACACTGATGCTGTTGAATGCTTTGACCAGGTCATTATCCTCATACCTGACCACTCCGCCGCATGGTACGAGAAGGGAGTTGCACTGTTCCGGCTTTGCAATTATCCTGCGTGTATTGAAGTCCTGTCGCGGGCGCTTGAACTGGATCCGGGCAATCTTGAGGCCATGCACACCCTTGCCTCATCCTATGTTGCACTTGGCCGGTTTGCTGAAGCTATTGAAACATTCAATCACCTGCTTACCCTTATGCCGGAAAATGCTGATGCATGGTATGAACAAGGTATATCCCTTGTCAATATCAGTCGCCATGCAGATGCAGTTGAGTCCTTTAACAAAGCAGCCAGCATCCGGCCCGGCTTCTTTGATGCCCGGTATGCAAAAGGCCGGGCACTGGATACGCTGGAACGGACCCGGGATGCAATTGATGCCTACAACGATGCACTTGCCCTCCAGCCACTCCATGTGCCGTCTTTGCATTTCAAAGGAGTTGCACTCACGCGACTGGGTGAACCTGAGGGTGCGGTCAAAATCTTTGACCGGGCCCTTGAAATTGATCCAGCTGACGCCGACGTACAATTCGATAAAGGCCGGGCACTCTCCCAGATGGGGATGTTCCGTGAGGCGGTCAAGACTTTTGACAAGGTCATCAGTATCGACAAGAATTATCCGGCTGCCTATTATGAGAAGGGACTGGT
Organism: uncultured Methanoregula sp.; assembly: GCA_964564375.1. Lineage (GTDB taxonomy): Archaea > Halobacteriota > Methanomicrobia > Methanomicrobiales > Methanospirillaceae > Methanoregula. The sequence continues at coordinate 9,974 of CAZMCL010000002.1, forward strand.
ACTCGCAAGTCTCGGGCGGCATGATGAGGCTATCATCGCCATAAACCGGAGCCTTGAACTTAATCCGGATAATGACCTTGCATTCTACCACAAAGGGCTCTCCCAGAGTGCCCTGGGTCGCTCCACGGATGCTATTGAAGCCTTCGATCGCGTTCTGGCTATCTCCCCGCGTATGATCGATGCCTGGCTCCAGCGGGGTAAAAGCCTGGCACAGCTCGGAAAACAGAACGATGCTATCGAGTCCTATATTAAAACGCTCGAAATCGATCCCACAAACGCGGATGCATGGTACCTCAAAGGCAGCGCTCTTTATGCCCTGGCCTCGTTTGACGATGCTGTTGAAGCATTCAACAAGGCAATCGAGATCCGTCCGGATATGGCCGAAGCTCATTATGACAAGGGGCGGGCACTCCGCGAGATAGGGATGTTCAAAGAAGCGGTTGTTGCACTGGATAACGCCCTTGCAATCCAGCCAAAATATGTTGACGCTCTCTACAATAAGGGTACTGCCCTGACCCGCCTTGCCCGGTATGAAGACGCCATCGCCTCATTTGACCTGGCGTTAAAAATCCGGCCAAACTATGGACGTGTCTGGACCGGCAAGGGTATCGCCCTCTCCTACCTTTCCCGCGACCAGGACGCAGTCAGTTTCTTCAACAAGGCACTCGGCATCGATCCGCAGGATGCTCAGGCAAATTACCATCTCGGGATCTCCCTGTTACGCCTTGGCAGGTACCATGATGCCATCAAACAGTTCGATAGTGCGCTGGCAAAGCGGCCGAAATGTGCAAAAGCCCTGTACCAGAAAGGCCGGGCCCTTGCCATGCTCCTCATGCACCATGAGGCAGTCAGCGCCTACGAACGATCCCTTGCACTGGATGACCATATAGCCGAAGCATGGCTTTACCGGGGGATATCTCATGCGAGCCTGGGTAATTATTCCGAGGCGCTTGCTGATTACGAACGGGCAATCTTGCTCAACAAGGAGTTTGCTGCACCTTGCCTTTCCCGGGGCATTGTCCTTATCCAGATGGGTCACTTTAGTGATGCTATTGAGAGTATCGATGAAGCACTTTCGCTTCAGCCCGATTATCCCGAAGCGTTTTATCATAAAGGTGTTGCTCTCCTGAAATCGGAGCGGTATGATGATGCAATCCTGGCATTTGACCATGCACTGGAGTTCGACAACCGGTATGCCGAAGCATTCCATTTCAAGGGTGTAGCCCAGACAAAGATCCAGCACTACGAAGAGGCCATAACCTCATTCAATGCAGTTCTTGCAATACAGCACGAGTTTACAGATGCCATTTTTGAACGAGGCCGGGCGCTGCTCAGTATTGGCCGGTACAAGGAAGCTATTGCATCGTTCGACCAGGTACTCTCGATCAATCCCGGCTCTGCCGATGCCCTGTATGAAAAAGGCATAGCGCTCATCGCGCTTGCCAATCCCACAACGGCAATTACGGCTTTCGACCACGCAATCGAGATCAACCCGTCATGCTGGCAGGCATTTTTTAAGAAAGGCAGGTGCCTCTTTGACCAGGGCAGTTATGATGCTGCCATCACTGCATACGACCGGGCGATTGAACTCAACCCGAAGTTGTCTGTCCTCCACGACAACAGGGGGCAGGCTTATGCAGCGCTGGATCAGTTCCGGGAGGCCATCAAATCCTATGACCGGGCGCTCGAGATCGATCACCGGCCGGAAGTCTTTGCGCACAAGGGTGTGTGCCTTGCAGAACTGGGAATGTACCGCGATGCTGTCGAGTCGTTCGACCTGGCAATCGAACTTGACGAGAAAGTGGCAGAGGCATGGCTCGGGAAAGGCAATGCTTTCTATGATCTAGGGAAATATTCCGAGGCCCGGGACGCTTACGAGCGGGGCCTTACGCTGGAACCGGAGAATGTCGTGGTATGGACCCGGCTCGGTATGGTGCTCTCCTCTCTCCAGCAGTTCGAAGATGCTATCGAATCCTATGACCGGGCAATGCAAATCGACCCGTCTTTCTCTATTGCCTATTTCACGAAAGGAAGCGCCCTGATTGCTCTCGGGCGAAACGAAGAGGCGGTTGAAGCATTCGATGCCATGATCAACCTCCAGCCGGATTTTGTCGATGCCTGGATTCACAAGGGACGTGCATTGCAGGAACTCGGACTTTACCAGGATGCCCTGAGTTCGTTCAAGCGGTCGCTTGAGATTGAACCGGGCAGAAAAGAGATCTGGAATGATATAGGCGACATTCTCGACAAGATTGGAAAAACAGAGGAAGCAAAGATCTGTTACGACAAGGCACGATAGGGATTTTTGATTCTGATCCCTCCAGGGAAAAACCAGAAACAATGATGGGATAAAAAAATCATTCCTCTTTTCTGCGACGGGTTCTCCGGTTTTCAGGGAACGGGTCTTTTGCATTTGTTTTGCTAAATCGTCTCCACCAGATAATGCACCCGGTAATAAGAATTATGATGAAGATTCCTGCCAGCGGGACGGCAAATTTCACATAAAACGGTGTTGTTGCATCCCTGAGGGCCCGGGCCTGTTTCTGGCTGAGATCCAGGTTTGGATAGGCAGGATCGAGAGCCTGGACTTTATCAAAAGCCGTTATAGCTTCATCATACTGCTTTATTCCTGCAAGTGCGTAGCCCTTGTTAAACCATGCTTCAGCATTCTCCGGGTCAAGCTCGATAGCTTTTTCAAACGCAAGTAGTTGTTCAAGGTAATACTCATCAGCTTTTTCCGGGTTGCTCATCTGGTCTTCGTAATAGTAACCAATATTATACAGGATCTGCCCCCGGTTAATCCAGCCACGGACATAACCTGGATTAATCTCCAGTGCACGGGAAGAAGCTTTTTGTGCCTCGGAGAATTCGCCGGCACGGTTCAGGGCATCGGCTTTGGCATTCCATGCTTCAAAATATTCTGGTTCAAGATAAATTGCATGATCGAATGCTTCAGCGGCTAACGTTAAATTCTCCGACTGGATGTGAGCATTTCCCTCATCATACCAGCCGATAGCCTCATCCGAATAACCACAAACCGGGATGCAGAATAATAAAAAGATGACAATAATTCCAGGATACATTGTATCCGATTCTGGTAGTCTCATAATATCCTGATCAAATCTGGTTCGAAAAAGGCATAAAGGATGCTTAAAATTACTAATTAATTACCCAGTACAAGCACCCGGCGCGTGAGGCTCTTGTGAACCCTTTGCTCGTGACTCTCAAGGAGTGTCATGACACTGCTGGCGATTGCAGATATATCACGGTGCGTAACAACAACCGCCCGCCTGCCCGGTTTTAACACCCTCCGGATCTCTTCAAGGGAGGCGGCGTAGAGCTGGTCCATGGAATCGCTCTTCTTTATGCAGACCGACTGCCCGTAGGGAAAATCGGTCACTACCGTATCGATAGAATGATCACAAAGGGGCAGATTGGTTGCATCCGCAAGCATCAGGGAAGCAGACTGAAGGTTTCTTGTGCTGCCCAGAACCATCAGCGGGTCGAAATCGCTTCCTACCGGGTGCATGCCAAGAAGATCGGCCTCAATAAGGATGCCCCCGGTGCCACTGAACGGGTCTAAAAGGATCTCCCCGCCGCGTGCATGGCCAATATTCACCAGCGCCCGGGCCATCCTCGGCATCATTACGCCGGGATGGAAGAAATCTCGTTTTCCGGGATTCCGGTGGTCAAAAGAGCCCCGATCAAACGAGCAGAGGACTTTACCAAAATAGCACCGGTCTTCAGAAAGAATGGCCCGGTATTCCACGTCAGGGTTGTCAAGCGATACCGGGCCATCGATCATGGTCCCGATCATCCGCTCGAACTCTTTCTGGGAGCAGGGGTTACGCTCATTGCACCCCCCATGGACTTTCTTTGCCCGGCCGGCAAACGGGCGGCTGGTTGTGAGGGAGAGATCCTTGAGGAGCTGCCGGAATGCCAGCAGATTGGGCTCGCACTCGCCAAGATATTCAAGTACGACATGTGTCATGGCGAGGCGACGTGCTTCCTGCGGATCAGTGGCTTCAACAACCGCAACCTGCAACCGCTGGTCGAGAACCGTTCCGATACATCCCAGTTCAGCGAACGGGAGGGTGGGGTTTTCACCGGAGAGCTCGAAGAGCAGTTTCATCCTGATCTCATTTGTGGTGGACGGTAAAAAAAGTGAGGGGTAGAACCGGGAAAATTATTATTTGTTCTTCTTCTTGCCGCCCATGAGATTGGAGAAGAACCCGCCGCTGTTGCTCTTTCCTTCGAGGTCGGCGATCTTCTGGTACAGCTCTTTTTGTTCATTGCTGACGGATTTGGGCGTGACTATCTTTACCCGCACAAGAAGGTCGCCGGGTTTCCCACGACGCTTCACGCCCTCGGCTCTGATCTTGAGAGCTGTGTTGAACTGGACGCCAGCGGGAATCTTCAGGTCGATATGGCGTTTGTCAATTGTCTCGATTTCGACAGATGTGCCCAGAACCGCCTGCGCCGGTGAGATCTCGATGGTTGTCTCGAGATTGTCACCCGTACGGAAAAACCGGTCGTGCGGCAGAACATACACTTCGATGAACAGGTCGCCGCTGTGGGCCCCGTAATCGCCGGCCTCTCCATAGCCTTCCATCCGGAGGCGCATGCCGTTGTCGATCCCGGCTGGAATATGCACGGTGATTTTCCGCTTTACCCGGTTATGGCCCGACCCACGGCATTCTTTACAGACCTTCTCGGGAATTTTTCCCCTGCCTTCACACTGGGAACAGGGGGTCATACGGATGAACTGGCCAAAGGGAGAATGGGTGGCCTGCCGCATCTGGCCGGTACCGCCGCACCGCGGGCAGGTATTGAGCCGTTTGGTCTCGCTGCCGGACCCGCTGCAGGCATTGCAGGGCTCCTTGTGCATAACCTCAATGTCACGGTCCATCCCGGCAACGGCATCCTCAAGCCGGATCTGGATCCGCATGAGCAGGTCGGCACCCGGCTGGGGGCCGCTTCTTCGCTGGCCACCTCCAAAGAAATCGAAGATATCGCCAAAACCGGAGAAGTCCGCAGAGAAACCGCCCCCGCCAAATCCTCCGGCTCCGGAATAGGAGCCCTTGGATGCATTGGTATAGGTCTCGTGACCCATGTTGTCATACTGCCGTTTCTTCTGCTCATCAGAGAGGACGCTGTAAGCTTCGTTGATCTGCTTGAACTTTTCCTCTGCGCCCGGTTCCTTACACACATCGGGATGGTATTTGCGGGCGAGGTTGCGGTAAGCTTTTTTTACCTCGGCCTCTTCAGCATTACGGGGTATGCCGAGCGTCTCGTAGTAATCGCCTGCACCCATGGTTCTTACTCATCTTTTACTTTATAGTCGGCATTGACCACATTGTCATCGGTCTTTGCTTCCTGCTGCTGAGATGAATCCGGCCCGGCTTCACCGGCCTGCTGCTGAGATGCTGCCTGCTCTTCCTGCATCTTCTGGTAGATCTTGGTCGTTGCAGCGTAGACCGCCTCGGTTAATGATTCCATACTCTTTTTGATGTCGCCGGGATTGTCTTCTTCAAGTGCTTTTTTAATTGCCGCAACACCCTCTTCGACCTTGACCTTGTCGTCGGCTTCGAGCTTGTCAGCACTTTCCTTGAGCATCTTTTCTGCCGTAAAGACTGCTGTGTCAGCCTGGTTGCGAAGCTCGATCTCCTCGCGCTTTTCCTTATCGTCTGCCTCAAACTGCTTGGCAGCGTCCATCATCTTCTTGATGTCTTCTTCAGAGAGTTTCTTGTCTCCTTTGATAGAAATGGCCTGCTGGTTGCCGGTGCCGAGATCCTTTGCCGACACATGGATGATGCCGTTTGAGTCAATGTCGAACGTAACCTCAATCTGGGGGATCCCCCGTGGTGCCGGTGGGATGCCGGTCAACTGGAACTTGCCGAGCGTGAAATTGTCCTTGGCAAGGGCGCGCTCGCCCTGCACAACATGGATCTCGACACTGGTCTGACCATCAGCTGCAGTTGAGAAGATCTGGCTCTTGCGAGTCGGAATAGTCGTATTACGCTCAATGAGCTTGGTGGAGATCCCGCCAAGGGTCTCGATACCGAGGGTAAGCGGAGTGACATCTAATAGGACAATATCCTTGGTCTCACCTGTAAGGACTGCCCCCTGGATGCCTGCGCCGAGTGCGACACATTCATCCGGGTTGATGCCCTTGTCTGGCTCTTTACCCAGAAGTTTCTTGATTGCATCCTGCACGAGCGGGACCCGGGTGGAACCCCCGACAAGGAGGACATGGTCAATGTCCTTGGGTTCGAGCTTTGCATCACTTAAGGCCTGCTTGACCGGGCCCAGGGTGGACTCAACAAGGTCCCCAATGAGCTGCTCAAGTTTTGAACGGGTGAGATCGATGTTTAAGAACTTCGGGCCGCTCGCATCTGTGGTGATGTAGGCAAGATTGACATTGGTGGTCTGCCGCTGCGAGAGCTCGACCTTCGCGTTCTCCGCTGCATCGCGCAGGCGCTGCATGGCGTAGGGATCGTTTGTTAAGTCGATACCCTCCTTCTTTTTGAATTCCTCAATAAGATAGTCCTGCACGAGCTTGTCGAAGTCGTCACCGCCAAGATGATTGTTACCGGCCGTGGACTTGACTTCAAAGACGCCGTCGCCAAGTGTCATTATCGAGACATCGAACGTGCCACCGCCAAGATCATAGACAAGAACAGTGGCATCGGATTCCTTGTCAATGCCGTAAGCAAGGGCACTTGCCGTGGGTTCGTTGATGATGCGCAGGACTTCCATGCCGGCGATCTGGCCGGCATCCTTGGTTGCCTGTCGCTGTGCATCGTTGAAATAGGCAGGGACAGTGATAACTGCTTTTGAGATCTTCTCCCCAAGATATGCCTCGGCATCGATCTTGAGTTTCTGCAGGATCATTGCCGAGATTTCCTGCGGCGAGAGATCCTTGCCATCGATATTGACTTTCCTGCTTGTCCCCATATCACGCTTGATAGACTGGATTGTGCGCTGTGGGTTAGTCACAGCCTGCCGTTTTGCAAGGCTACCAACAAGGCGTTCACCCTCTTTTGTGAATGCTACAATGGACGGAGTCGTTCTTCCGCCTTCAGAGTTGGGAATAACAATTGGTTTTCCCGCTTCCATGATTGACATACAGGAATAGGTTGTTCCCAAATCGATTCCCAGAACCTTCTCTTTTGCCATGATTTTCCTCCTCTTAATCCTGGTTTCCTTTTGATACCGCTACTTTTGCGTGCCTGATAATCTTTTCATGCATCTTATACCCGCAACTGACTTCATCAACAACCGTTCCCTCAGGTTCTTCCGAGGGGACATGGGCAATCGCTTCGTGCTCTGCGGGATTGAAGGGTTTTTTGAGTGAGTTAACGGGTGTTATCCCATGACGTTGCAACTGGGTGCTGAATAATTGCCGTATCTGCAGTAAGCCTTCACGAAGATGTGCATCGTCAGACTTCAATGCCCGGTCGAAATTATCCGCCACTTCAAGAAGATCCACTGCAAAACGTTCATTTGCCAGGGCGATGATGAATTCCCTTTCCTGAGCCGTGCGTCGCCTGAAATTTTCAAAATCCGCAGCAAGCCGCAGGAGCTTATCATTTTGCTCGGCAAATGCCTTCTTCTGTTCATCCAGTTCAGAGATGCCGGCCGGGGCCTCTGCCGGAGGATTTTCTCCAGTATTATTTGTCCCGGTCATATTCTGTTCCGGATCACGTTCTGCATCGCTCATAAGACATCACAAATCGATGTTCCAATATCTGTTGTATTGTAGTTCTATATAAAATTTTACTTGGTTCCAAGAGGGTTTCCCGACGCATCATGTCAGGTTTGAAAATAGAAGTTCTAATTAAAGGCCAATTGAGTTTTCCTACCAGAATAGCTGGATGAAAGTATTTTCATCGGCAGAATGTAAAAAAGGAGAGAAATTGCGATAATAACATGAATGAAAAATTACCAAAAATTCTCATTCTGCATACCTTTTTCCTCCAGTTTCTCCAACAAGTATCCATGAAGTGGGCTCTCCTCTCGGTTTGGGACAAAACAGGCATCATTGAGTTTGCAAAAATCCTTGAAAGGCAGAATTACAGCATCATGAGTTCCGGAGGTACCGGTAAAGCACTTGCTGAGGCAGGCATCAAATTCACAGAAGTCTCCAGTTACACGGGTTTTCCCGAGATGATGGATGGCCGGGTCAAGACCCTTCACCCGAAAGTACATGGGGGATTGCTGGGCCGGCGGCAGATCGATGACGCAGTTATGGCAAAACACGGCATCAGCCGGATCGACCTCCTTGTCGTCAACCTCTACCCGTTCGAGAAGATGGCAGCCAGGAAGATGGCACTTGAAGAACTCATCGAGTATATTGATGTCGGTGGTCCTGCCATGATCCGGGCCGCAGCGAAAAATTACAAGGATGTTGCTGTCATCGTCGATCCTTCGGATTACCCGATGATCACCAAAGCAATTTCTGGTACCGGAATCACGCCAGAGGACCGGCTGATTCTGGCAAAGAAAGCCTTTGCCCGGACTGCAGCATATGACGCAGCCATCAGCAATCACCTGTACCAACTCGATTCAGCCTTCCCTGCCACATTTACGACCCAGTTTTCTCACGGAAGGGCATTACGTTATGGCGAGAACCCTCACCAGCAGGCTGCCGTTTATGGCACCCTGGGAATTGCCGGTACTGAACCCATCCAGGGCAAGCAGATGTCTTATAATAATTATCTTGACGTGAATGCCGGAGTCGGGCTCGTACGGGAACTCGATGAGCCTGCCGCAGTCATCGTCAAGCATAATAACCCCTGCGGTGTTGCTATCGGATTCGGAATTTTTGAAGCATATACCTCCGCCCGCGATGTGGATCCCGTCTCGGCTTACGGATCGGTCGTCTCGTTCAACCGTGAAGTTGACCTGAAGCTTGCAGAGGAAATCTGCTCCACGTTTGTCGAAGTCCTCGTTGCGCCGTCCTATTCGCCGGAAGCACTCGCAGTCATGAAAAAGAAAGACAATATGCGGGTGCTTGTCCTGCCTGAAAAGACCGGCGCCGATGAACTCCGGACCATCGATGGAGGCGTGCTCGTCCAGCGTACTCCGGCATACCAGGAGCACTGGGTGGTCATCACCGACCGGGACCCAACGCCGGATGAGATGAAAGCGCTCCAGCTGGCATGGAAGGTCTGCAAGCACACCAAGAGCAACACGATAATCTTTGCTGACCAGAACCGGACGCTCGGTATTGGCGCCGGACAGATGAGCCGCGTGGACTCGGCGAAGATTGCTATCAATAAAGCCTGCGCCCCCCTCAAAGGGTCTGTTGTCGCATCCGATGCGTTCCTGCCGTTCCCGGACACGCTAGAAGTTGCAGCAGAAGCAGGCGCCACCGCCCTTGTGCAGCCTGGCGGATCCATCCGCGACAAAGAAGTTATTGAAGCTGCAAACCGCTTGCAAATGGCAATGGTTTTTACGGGCGTACGGTACTTCAGGCACTGATTAATTCAATTATTTTCCCATTTTAACCCAAATTTTGAGATATATTTATATTCTGCGAAGTTGTCATAGCTAATTTAAATCGTTTGTGGCTGATGGGGCCATGGATGATTCCTGAGATTTGATTATATTCACGTGGTGAAAAGAAGATGGATTTTGGAAACATGATTGGAGACTCCTTTGAATATGCAAAGGAAGCTGTTGTAGGTAAGTGGAACCAGTGGCTGATGCTCATCATCGCCACCATCCTTCTGGGTATCCCTCTCATGGGGTATTCCTTAAAGGTCCTTCGCGGTGAGAAACCCGCACCTGAAGTAACGGATTGGGGGACGCTCTTTATTGATGGTATCAAGTACATCATCATTTCGATTATCTGGGCGATACCCGCATTTATTGTCCTTTTCCTCGCTGTTGGCGTAACGGCTCTTGGCGCAATGAGCGGCGATCCGACCGCAGCAATGGCCGCTGTTGGCGGTATGTTGATCGGGATGCTGATTTTCTTTATCGTATTCGTTATTATTGCACTTTTTGAGATTATCGGTATCATTCGGTTTGCCCGCACAGGCAGCATGGGTGAAGCATTCAATTTCTCGGCTATCCTTGCAACCATTGGGAAGATCGGCTGGGGATCCTACATTATTGCCCTGATCGTTCTGTTTGTTGTTGGTATTGTTTGGGGAATCATCGTTACCATCATCATGATGATCCCGATTCTTGGCATCATTATCTATCTCTGTCTTATCGCACCGTGGACACTGTTCTGTTCCCGGTACTTCTGCCAGCTCTACGACAGTGCTGGTGCATAAGCACATCTACTCAACTTTTTTTTGTTTTTCCTGAACCTGATTTAATCCGGAATTCGACTCTTGAATTTTCCAGCTGGGAAAATGAGTAAGCTTCCGGCAATTTTGATCAGCGGGTGGCTGATCTCAAAAATTTTTAAAACCAAAAATAACAATTAACTAAAAAAATTATTGTAACTATTCAGAGTAATGCGGACCGGTAAAAAGAACCAAACCGGCAGATCAAAATAACTTATGAGCACTAAAAAAATAGATGGCAATCAACCAAGAAGAGATCCTGGATTTATGCAGAACCAGTCCGGACGGCCATCGTCGATATAATCGAGAAGCAGAACCGGATAGTCACTCAACTCAACAGAGCGGATAGTACAACTGGAAGCCCGTATATCCGAACTGGAGTTCCACCTGAACCAGAACAGCCGGAACAGTATCATCAGCATCGCAAAATCGAGCACGATACTAAAAGATGCATTCCGCGACATTGAAGAACCGGGGGCAGCGGTCGTCTCGCATACCGGCTTATTATCCGCGGGGATGACTGATGCTGCGGTTGTTGTGGATGAATAACTGTTCAGATGAATGGGGACTGGAGCTGACCAGTGCTTTCTTTGGTTATTTCGTCTCCGCAAACCGCCAGGTCCTGTCCGGCACGATGATCTCGAACCGGGCGCCGTTCCCCGGCTCACCGGTCTCAATGATCGTCATTCCGGTGATATCGAGGATCTCCCGAACAAGGAAAAGACCGAGGCCCGTGTTCTTCCCGAACCCACGCTCGAAGATATGCTCCTTCTCTTCCGCAGGAATGCCAACACCGTTGTCCTCCACCAGCAGGGTCAGGTCCTTGCCCGACCGGAGGTACGAGGAGATCCGGATCTCCGTCACCTGACTACCGTGCCGGAGAGAATTATCAAAAAGATTTGCAAACACCTTCTCAAGCATCGCGTCTGCAAACACCTCCACCCCATCGACATCGGATACAAGCGTGACCGTTACCGGAACCTTTTGCCGGGAAAGGAGGGCGCCTACATCCAGCCATCGGGGTTCTGCGTTGCCCATTTCCTGGTACAGCTTCGTGAACTCAATCTGGGACTGGATAGCCTGGCTCGCAGACTCCTGTTTCCTGATGAGTTCATCCAGTTCAGGATCGGTGGATTTCATCTTCGCCAACTCGAGATACCCGAGGAGGGTCAGGATCTGGTTCCTGATATCATGCCGGGTAATGCCGGTCATTGTGGTGAGCTGGCGGTTAGTCCTGCGGAGGGCGTCTTCTGCCTGTTTGCGTTCGGTTATGTCCCGTCCGGAAGAGAGAATGGCAGGTTCCCCGTGGAAGGTGATCAGGGTGCTGTTCACTTCGGTCGGTATACAGGTCCCGTCTTTTCGGCAGTGTGTAGTCTCAAAAACGATATGCCCGGTCTGCTGCAGGGTGCTTATCCGGTCCTTCACCTCCCTGCCATATTCTGGTTCATCCAGGTCCTCCGGATGCATCTTTAACAGTTCTTCCCGTGAATACTGAAGCCTACGGCAGATCTCGTCATTGACGTCCAGGAACCGGCCCTGCAGGTCATGGATTATGATCGCGTCACCAGCATTATTGAAAATCGCACGAAAGTCCGCCTCGCTCTCCCGCAGCGCTTCTTCTGACAGGATCCTGCCAATGGCGTTCCCGATGGTGGAAGCGATCATGTCCAGGATATTCCGGCTCTCCTGGGGCAGGGTGTCCAGAGTATGCGATGCGATATTGAGACAGGCAATAACTCCATCATGGTAAAGGATGGGGATGATCGCGATTGAATGCAGTCCTTCCCGCTCCCGTACAGGGTTGGATGTAATTCCAAGGTACGGGTAATCCGCATACACGGATTTTTTGGCGTACACAATCTGTGCTGAGCCGGACCCTGCCGGAATATGGGAAACATCAACAACAAAATCCGGGGAGAGACCGGATGATACGACAATATCAAGGTCACGGGTCTCGGGGTTGACGATATAGATCCCGCCACTGTCAACATGTGCGAGCCGGATCGCGGTATCCAGGCAGAGCGAGAGGGCTTCGGAAAGAGTGCAGGCCGCCAGGACTGCCCCCGACAGGTCATGGAGCGCCTGCAGGTTCTCCTCCGCACGCTTCCGTTCCGTGATATCCAGGAGTGAGGCAACACTTCTTGTTGTACCGGGGATCATACCTACGGTAGAGAAGATCGTGCGGATTTCTGCGGTTTTTGTGATGAACCGGAACTCATAGTGGTTCAGGGCCGTTTCCGCGTGCTCCCTCCTCAAACGGTGCTGCATGAGCATCCGGTCAAGGTCCTCTCGTACCACAAATTCCGTCCAGCGTTTCCTGCCTTCAATCTCCTGTTTTGAATATCCTGAAAGGTGGGAAAATTCACCGTTTGCAATACGGATGACTGCATCTTTTTCGATAAGGACCGTTGCAGTCCCGGTGTGTTCAAAAACCGTACGGTAGCGTTCCTCGCTCTCGTGCAGAGTTTTTTGATACCGCATGAGTTCATCGTAATTCTGATGAAGTTTTTCCTCAGCATCTTTCCATCTCGTAATATCCCGGCCAACCGACTGGTACTCAACCACCTTGCCCTTATTATCAAAAATTGCCCGGTCGTTCCAGCGCTGCCATCGGATAGTATCGTCCGGCATCCATATGCGGTGTTCGATGTGTGCAACCGGGTTCTCCCGGGTAAGTGAAGTAAGATGCTGCTTCATCCTGAGGGCATCTTCGGGCGGCAGACGGATGGTATGCGGCTTGCCCAGGCACCGCTCTTTCTCCAGGCAAAAATACCGGCAATACGCATCATTGACAAACGTGAGCCTTCCATCCGAAGTGAAGCGGCATATGAGTTCAGTCTGGTCCTCAACGACCGCCCGGTACCGCTGCTCGCTCACCTCTAACGCAGATTCTGCCTGTCTCTTCTGGGTCGCCTGGCGGATTTTATGGGAAAGTTCCGCAAACAGGGATTTCGAGTCCCCGCCTTTCTGGAGGTAAAAATCGGCACCTTCATTCAGTGCCTGGATGACAACCTCCTCGCGGCCACGGCCGGTGAAGAGGATGAACGGGATATTATTCCCGGACCCCCGCACTTTTTTGAGCAGTTCGATACCATCCATCTCCGGCATCTGGTAATCGGAAATGATAGCATCGTAATCCTTTGAGTTCAAAAGAGCGAGTGCAGCTGATGCAGAGCTGGCAGTGTCAAGGGAGAACAACCCATCCTGTTCAAGATAGATCTTCCCGATTTCAAGAAGGGATATTTCGTCGTCGATATAAAGGATGGAGAGCATGATGGGTGAGGGGATTTGTTAATTTATTCATTCTTATCCAGAGAACGGATAAACCTTTTTAGTTTCACCGTAACAGGCGTTTTGTTACCCTGCGTTATTACGCCGCGTTATGAAGTTTTCACCCGGAAAGGCAATCGTGCAAGGGGGGCGGAAGTAAGGTTTTCCCGTTATCCCCCTCAAAGGAGTGATTTTTGTACTCCTGCTGTATGTAATCCAAATCATTCTCACGCCATATATTGCAATTTTCACATTCCGTTATTTCTCTCTTTTTTATGATACTGCAGGTAATGCGTGAGATAAAAATTATATGAACTTTTTTTCTTTAAAAAAATGATTACCGCTGCACAGCGCCGCGGTTTGCCTGCTCCACGGTTTTAGCGTACCGTGCAAGTACCCCGGTCAGCGGTTTTACCGGTGCCTTCCAGTTCTTTTTCCGAAGGGCAAGTTCCTTTGCCGGCACCTGTAAGTCAAGGGTCTTTTTATGAAGGTCGACTGCGATAGTATCCTTGTCTTTTACAAACGCCAGCGGCCCGCCAACCGCTGCTTCAGGAGCAATATGCCCGATGCAGGGGCCCCGGGTGCCGCCCGAGAACCTCCCGTCCGTTAAGAGAACTACCTTTTTATAACCCAGTCCCATGAGTGCTGATGTGGGAGAGAGCATCTCAGGCATACCGGGTGCACCCCTCGGACCCTCGTACCGGATGATAACAACATCCCCTTCCTTAATCTTCCGCCCGAGAATTGCCTTCATGCCCGCTTCTTCACCATCAAAGACACGTGCCGGCCCGGTATGTTTCCACATCTCTTTTGGAACGCCGGCACTTTTCACAACCGCACCATCCGGTGCAAGAGAACCGGTAAGTATCCGCAGGCCCCCGGCAGCGCTGATGGGTTTTTTCAGGGACCGGATAACGTCATCGTTCCTGACAAACGCGGATTTTGCAATGTCAAACACTTTTTTCCCTGATACCGTGGGGCAGTTGTCAAGCAGCTTTTCCAGCTGCCGGAACACCGCCGGGATTCCCCCGGCACGGTACAACGTCTGCATGGAATGGGGACCGGAAGGCTGCATGTAACAGATATGCGGGACAACTTCAGCCAGTTCATTGAAATCATCGAGGGATAACGCGACATCAGCTTCAGCGGCAATCGCCATGAGGTGCAGGACTGTATTGGTCGATCCTCCGAGTGCCATATCCACCCGGATCGCGTTCCGCAGGCTCTTTTTTGTAATAATATCCCGCGGCAGGACTCCTCTTTTGACAAGCGGCATTATTGCTTCACCGGTCTCGCGGGCAATACGATACCTGGCAGCGTCAACAGCCGGAATGGCGGCACAACCGGGAAGCGACATTCCCATCGCCTCGGTCATGCACGCCATCGTGTTTGCCGTATAGAGCCCCTGGCAGCTCCCGCAGCCCGGCATTGCATTGCATTCGAGTTCGCACAGGGCACTCTCACTCATCTTTCCGGCTGCAACTTTTCCGACACCTTCGAAAACATCGATGAGTGAAAGATCTTTGCCATCCTGATAACCGGTGAGCATGGGGCCACCGGTAACAACGATTGCAGGAATATTGCACCGGGCAGCAGCCATCAGCATACCCGGAACGATCTTATCGCAGGTGCAGACGCAGACCAGTCCGTCAAACCGGTGGGCCTGCACCATCAGCTCAATAGAGTCTGCTATGTTTTCACGGGAAGGGAGCGAATAACGCATTCCCTCGTGACCCATTGCAACCCCGTCGCAGATGCCAATAACACCAAACTCAAACGGCACCCCGCCTGCTGCAGCAACACCCTCCCTGACCTTTTCAGTTATCTGTCGCAGGTGGATATGACCGGGAACAATGTTATTGAATGCATTGGCAATCCCGATGAACGGGAGATCCATCTCGCGGTCCGTAATCCCAAGGGAGCGGAGAAGCGAGCGGTTCGGTGCTCTCTGGTATCCTTTCTTGACTTCATCACTACGCACGAGTGTCACCTTCTTCCTGCTGTAAGGTTTACTGTTAAAAAGTTATAAGTATGGTATCGGCAGTCCGGTCCATTATGAAGGGATTATTTCCGTGAATAGTGTTTCGCAGCATCAACGATACCAAGGGCCACATCATGAGTAAAATATGCATGCGTATATGAAGCGAGTGCGGTTCCTGCAATGATCCCGTCGTTACCTGCATCAATGCCACGACCCCGCGACAGTTTTATCGCATAACGTGCATCGCGGTCCGGTATAAGCCGCGAGTAATGGAATTCGTGACCGGTGATGCAGGTACCTGGTGCGAGAAGCGCAGAGCCGGTAACCACGGATCCTTTCACATAGCCAAGGGCCTGGATTTTTTTCGTCATCTCGGAATCCGCGGGAAGCACACCGGCCAACCGATAGGTCTTGTCGGCCGATACAGTACGGGTCAGGTACATCAGCCCGCCGCATTCCGCATATACCGGAAGGTCATGGTCAACCGCGCGTTTCAAATCTGATGTGCAGGCGGATGATTCAAGGGCCGGCAGGTGAAGTTCCGGGTATCCTCCTCCGATGTATACTGCGTCAACTTCCGGCAGGCGTTCAGCCAATGGGCTGAAAAAGACCAGCCCGGCCCCGGACTGCCGGAGGCGATCAAAATTGTCCTGGTAGTAAAAACAAAATGCATTATCCCAGGCAATCCCGATCCTGGCTGTCGGGGGAATCGGTGCTGTCGCAGGTTTTGGAACGGGCAGGGAAGGTGCGGATTGTGCGGCCGCTATTATTCCATCGGGGTCGCCATGCTCTTCAATAACAGCACCGGCAGCTTTGAGAGAGTCCGATTCATGCGCCATCACAAGGCCGAGATGGCGGCTGGCGAGACCGATGGTATCAGTTCGCGGTATCCAGCCAAACGAGCGAACTGGGCCGGCGGATTCAATCATAGACCGGTGACGGGGACTGCCTACACGGTTGATAATGACACCGGCAAAATTGATTGTCGGATCAAATGCCCGGAAACCGTTTATCAATGCGTGGACACTCCGGGACATGCCTTTGACATCGACAACAAGAATGACCGGGGATTGAAGAATACGGGCTACGTGTGCTGTGCTACACGTATCCGCACCATCGAGGCCATCATACATCCCCATGACCCCTTCAATGACTGCAATATCGGCACCCGCTGAAGCACGGGCAAAAGTCTCGCGACATTCGTCCTCTCCCATCATGAAAGGATCGAGGTTGCGTGATGACCGCCCGCAAATACGGGTATGGTGCGAAGGATCTATAAAGTCCGGACCAACCTTGAACGGCTGGACTTTCATGCCCCGGGCCGTCAGGGCGGCCATTATACCGCTTGCAATGGTTGTCTTACCGCACCCGCTGTGCGTGCCCGCAATAACAATTCGGGGAATGGAAATCATGAGACACTCCTAAAAATCTCATCCACCGGGCCGGTCCCGGTGTCCAGTGCACGGACAGGAATTCGGGTCCCGCTTTCATGGCAATAATCATCCACCCGCTTATTTACGCGCCTGACCATACTCGCCGAAGTCAGGATCAGGGTATCTTCTCCAAGGAGCGCCTTGAGAATACATTTGTCGATTACTCCATAGGTAAAGTCAAGGTGGATTTGCAGGATCTCTGCCTGCTGCTTTGCACGCGTGCCCATCGCCCCCACCGGTATCCCGTTATTGGCAGACAACCACGCTGACAGGTTTTCGCTATAATCCTCATCGACATCACAAACGGTGATGGTCCCATGCCGGGATTGCGGACGGGATTTTTCCAGCAGGGATTCAATACACTGCATCATGTCAAGCACGGCCCGGGGTTTTTTCCCGTTAACCAGGTATCCCCGGTTCTGCAGCTCTATGTGCAGTTCAAGAAGCGTTGGGAGCGACAAGTGAGCCCTGCGGACTGACTCGGGATTGCCAAAAGCCACTTCAGGAATATCTTCCTGCAGGATCTTTCCTTCCAGCAGGAGAATCGCACGGTCAGCCCACGGGTATGCCAGTTCGACATCGTGGGTGGATATGATGATAGTCTTGCCCTCATGGTTCAGCTCATCGAGGAGTTCCATGATATCTTCGGATCCCGACGGGTCCAGACCGCTTGTCGGTTCATCAAAGACCAGCACGTCCGGGTCCATGGCAAGAACGCCGGCTATTGCCACCCGTTTCTTCTCCCCGCCCGAGAGCTGGTGCGGCGGGCGTCGCTCGAAGCCTTCCAGCCCGACATGCCGGAGGGTCTTTGTCACTGATTCCCGCACTTCATCTTCGCGGTAACCAAGATTGGTTGGCCCGAATGCCACGTCCTGGTACACGGTCGGGGCAATGATCTGGCGGTCCGGGTTCTGGAGAACAAAACCCACACGT
The DNA here is from genome assembly GCA_964564375.1 of uncultured Methanoregula sp. Lineage (GTDB taxonomy): Archaea > Halobacteriota > Methanomicrobia > Methanomicrobiales > Methanospirillaceae > Methanoregula. The sequence goes on from CAZMCL010000002.1 coordinate 27,895, forward strand.
TTTCTTAACATCCGCAGCGATGCAGTATCATACAGGATCGGCTGGTTGTCAAAGAGCATGAGGCCGGAATCCGGGCGTATCATTCCATTGAACATGGTAAGAAGCGTAGATTTCCCGGCTCCGTTGGGTCCCACAAGAGCAATCTTTTCTTTCCTGCGGATATGGAAACTGATGCCGCAGATCGCCTCCATTCCCCGTGGGTAACGATACCGGATATCGCGGGCTTCAAGTATGATGCTGCTCATGGTTCATCCTAAATTATAGTCATATTTCCGGATACAATCACAACGGCTGTCGATATAAGAAGAAAGCACACAACCGCAATGCAGGGCACCC
>CAZMCL010000003.1:0-27708 GCA_964564375.1 uncultured Methanoregula sp.
GGGATCATGCCGACCGTCCCGGCAAAGACGAGGGGTTTTCCCACGTAGCGGTCATCGAAGTACACAAAGCCCTGCGGGGTCGGGATGCCCGAGCAGTTCCCGCCTGCGCCAACGCCATGGACGACGCCGTCAAGGATCCTGCGGGGCGAAAGGATGGGAGTTGAGCGGTCCTTTCCGCGGAAGAGGGCGGGGTCGCTGTCAGGGTCGCCCACGCAGAACCCGTAGATGTTGATGCAGGGCTTTGCCCCGAGGCCAAACCCGACGGTGTCGCGGTTCACCCCGACAATGCCGGTCAGGGCGCCGCCGAACGGGTCGAGAGCCGAGGGCGAGTTGTGGGTCTCGACCTTGTGGGTGACAAGGTACTGGTCGTCAAAGATGATCGCACCGGAGTTGTCGGAGAAGACGCTGACACAGATGTCCTCATCGCCCCGCTCCTCGCGGATCTTGTTCGTTGCCGCCTGGATGCAGGTCTTGTACAGCCCTTTTGGCACATCCTCGTCAAGAGCCGAGGCAAAGATCGTGTGTTTGCAGTGCTCGCTCCACGTCTGGGCCAGCGCCTCGATCTCAACGTCGGTTGGCTTTCGTCCCTGCGTGACAAAATAGTCGCGGATGGCATGGAGCTGGGCGAGATCGAGGGCAAGCGGTCCCCTGCGCAGGCCGGTCTGCGGGTCGATAATCCCCTCTTTGCCGATCCTGGCAAGTTCAGCATCATCGAGGTTTAAGTCAACCGTTTCAGCAGTGGGAAGTTCGTGCAGTTCCACGAAGGGCACGACCCGGTCCATGCCGGTAGTGCCATACTCCTGCCGGGTCCTGACATGCACCCGGTTCACCAGCGGGTTTGCGAGGGTGCATGAGAGTTTCTGCACCGCGTCCTGTGCGATCCTCCCGCGGACAAAATAGAGCTGCGAACTGTAGACCGCCTCCCCTCCGGCAAACTTCATCGAAAAATAGTCCTCGATGGTCTGGCGGGCAGTCGCGCCCACGTTGTCCGTCACGCCCGGCAGGAAACCGACCTCGATGGCATGATCAAAATTTGCCCGGGTCGCTTCGTCCACTAAAAACTCCTGCACTACCGGGTTTGCGAGCTGCGAACCTATCTCTTTGAGTTCTTCAGCCGAAAAATCCCGCGAGACGGTAGCGATGGTATAGACATCGACGAGGTGCAGTTCCTCGATTAAAAACCCGAGCGAGCGGATACGGTCGGTCCGGACTTTGAGCCGGGGATCCGTCTTGTAGCGGACTTCTATCCGGTGGACATGGGGCATAGGGTACCTGTTTATTCAGTTGATCCCGGAGTACAAAATAGATATCGTACTGTACCTTCCGGTAAGCCATCCATGGGGCAGAAAGAAGCCGGCGATCCCATCCTGCCGGATGTTGCCGGATGGCGACGGTTCTTATAGTCCGGGGATCTATTTTGAAAAAAATGTGGGCCGGCCGGGAAGCTCCCGGACCGGCCCGGTTATCCTTGTGGGGGATGCCGGTTTGGGAGATGATCAGGATTTCTGGAAATTCGATATGCACGTCCATACATGGTACTCCGGCGATTCGGTTACCGATCCTAAAGAGATCGTGGATCTGTATGAGAAACAAGGGATCCTCTGTCTCGTGTGCGACCACAACAGCACGGCAGGGTCGGCTGCCGTGTACGCGGAAATCCGGAAGACCGACCCGGATATCCCCCTCATCCTCTCCGAAGAGATCATGACTGCGAGCGGGGAGATAATCGGGCTCTTCTTAACCGAAGAGGTCCACCCGTACCTCTCCGCAGCCGAGACTGTCGACCGCATCCATGAGCAGGGGGGCCTGGCACTGGTGCCGCACCCGTTCTGCTCCTACCGCATAACAAGCGCATTGCGCGCCGATGTGCTCGACAAGATTATTGACAGGGTGGATATCATCGAGGGGTACAACGCCCGTGTCGGGCAGGACGAGGATAATAACCGGGCCCGCAAATATGCGGTACAACACGCTAAACCGGTCTCCGTTGGGTCCGATGCCCATACCGTGCAGGAACTGGGCCGCTGCTTCATGGAACTCTCCCCGTTCCAAACGCCGCGGGAACTGCTTGCAACACTGCAGAGCGGCAGGCCGGAGTTCTGCCGGATGGACCCGGCCATCCACAAGGTCACAAAACTCGTCAAGGCAATCAAACGCAACCGGTTGCTGGAAGAGTAAGGGAAAACCGGTCTGTAGAAATCATTGTAAAAAACTCTAACGCTCCTGGGGGCTCGCGCTTCGCGCTCTGCCCCCGCACGCTCGTGGCATCCCCCGCTTTGCGATAGACGACGTATTACCTGTAACCGACCTCGTCCCATCTCTAATAGCGCCCCGTCCCCCCGGGGGACAAAGTGGCGCAAGAGGGGAGTATCAGGGAAAATTAAAACAGGATTTTTACAGAGCAGGAAAAACAAAAAAAACTGCCCGCACACATTTTTTTGCACGTTCATGCACGGGCGGACAGATGAAAAAATGCCAGAATACCAACCAGTACCCCGGCGTACAATTATCCCAATCCCCGGTAAAAATGTACACAAAGATGTCATCCCACGAACTCCTTGAAGTCGAATGCCCGTCCTGCAGGACAAAACAGGATATTGTGATCTGGCATTCGATCAACGGCACCCGTGATCCGGTGATCAAAGAGCAGCTCTTCACCGGCCGGATCAATTATTTTGACTGCAATTCCTGCGATTTTGAAGGGTTCATCTCCGCGCCGCTGGTCTACCATGACCTGGAGAAGAAGATCTGCGCAAACTACGTGCCGGTCGAATATCTCGATGATGAGGAGTACCTGAAACAGTCGTTCACACCGGAGGGAAAGATCCGGCTGGACCTGCCGGACGACACCGCCCATGGTGCCGGTGCGGATTCTTTTTGGAATGCCCACATCGTCTTCTCCATGGCCGAACTTATCCGCTACGTCCTGTTCCGGGACCGGCTCGCGCAGGTATCTGAAGAGGACTGAAAACAGGAGCGATACCACCATGGAAAAGAAACCCCGCTGTCCGTTCTGCATCCCGTTCGGGGACGATATCGTTGGGAGAAACGAGCTTTGCTATGCCCGCTGGGATGCATTCCCGGTCACGAAAGGCCACCTGCTCATCATGCCGTTCCGGCATACGCCGGACTATTTCTCCTTAACGAAGGAGGAAAAACTCTCAATGATGGATCTCATCGAAACGTGCCGTGAAATTATTGAGGACAATTTCATGCCGGCCGGCTACAATATCGGGTACAATATCGGCACGGTTGCGGGCCAGTCCGTGATGCACTGCCACTGCCATCTCATCCCCCGCTACGAGGGTGACACGGACAACCCGAAAGGGGGCGTCCGGAGGGTTGTTGCCGGCAGGTATTACAAGGATCCGCGGCGCCGGATAATCCCGAAACATTTTGATCCCCGGATGGACCGGGAAACCGGGGACCAGACCGGATAATAACAGGTTACTTGTTTTTTGCGATATCCTTCATCACCGTTTCCCGGGTTTCGGGAGACAGGTGAAGGTTGTCAAGGATGCAGGGGAGGATCTGCTGAAGGGTTGTGTTCCCCTGCGGCGTGGTAATATAATCGCAGATAACTTTCTGACCTTCCGGGGAGGACAGGTAATTCCGGATAGTCTCCTGACCTTTGGGTGAGGCCAGGTACGAGGCGATCATGCCTTTCATGGGATCGAGTGCCATAGTAATTCTCAAAAAAAATCTGTACCCTACCGTATCAGTCCGCAGGGTTCATAAAAACAATTGAAAGAATCCGCAAAAACCGGGTGCATAAGCTTTGTATCAGTGCATAACAGAATTACATCAACTATGCTTTCTGCTGATATGTTACGGGTGGAGCGCTCACTCCTCGTTGTGGCACTCCTGTTCATCATCCTCATTGCGGTGAAGATGACCTCTTATCTCATCTCGCTCTTCTTAATGTCCCTCATCATGACCCTGCTGGTAGTCCCGACCCTGTTCTGGCTCAAGGAAAAAGGACTACCCAATATCTGGGCAGTCCTGTTGATCACCCTTGTGGCAGGTCTGATAATTCTTGCATTTATCACCCTGACCACCCTTTCATTCCAGACACTGGTCAACGATCTTCCGCAATACCAGCAGGACCTCAATATGCGGATTTCTGAGATATCATCCCTGCTCGCACCCCTTGGAATCACTTCCGTTGCCGGCAGTCCCCTCTCGTTCGATCTCAACCAGATGGTAACGATTCTTATGCAGTTCTTCTCGGCCGGGGTTGCCGGGATGATGAGTGTCGTGGACGGGGTAGTCTTCCTCTTCTTTGTGGCCGTTACTTCGTTCTTCCTGCTCCTTGAAGCAACGAGGATCACCGGGCGGTTCGAGGAACGGTTTGGTAAAAATTCGGATACCATGCAGCAGATTTCAAGGATGACCGGCTATATCACGGACTTCATTGTTGTGCGCACCGAGACGAATCTTGTCCACGGTGTCCTCTTTGGCAGTTTCCTTGCCATCATGGGCGTCCATGCCGCACTACTCTGGGGCATCCTCACGTTCCTCTTAGGCTACATCCCGTATTTCGGCCTTATCATCGCCGCGATACCGGCACTCTTCTTTGCATGGCTCCAGTTTGGCATCCCCGGGGCGGTTGCGGTTATCGTGGCACTCTGCATCCTCAACCTGGTTGTCGAGAACCCGGTCTATTCGTTTCTTGCAGCACGGAAATTCGAGATGCCGGCACTTATTGTCATCATGTCGGTGATCTTCTGGGGCTGGCTCCTCGGCCTTGTCGGCATGCTCTTCTCCATCCCGTTCACGCTGATCCTTCTCCTAATCATCCAGATGTCGGACGAGACCCGCTGGATTAATGAGGCTCTCGGGGTCGGGCATTTGTTTGAGGAACGCGGGGAGAAAAAGGAGGGATAAATTACCATTCATATGTTTCTTTGGGTCAGGACATTCCCCATTTTTCATGCAGACCCTGCAAACCCCCCACATCAGCAGAGAGTCCCCGTCACGTAATATCCCGCACAATCACCGCATTGTCCCCGTCCCAGTCAAGCGTCAGCGTTGACCGGCCGATCTCTTTTTTTGTTGCGGTATCGCGTGCCGTCATGGTGATGATGACCGGTGATTCCGTGCTCGCAGTCTTGTCGGTAAACGACCAGTAAATCTTCCCCCCGTTGGTGGTGACGCTCGATCCTTTCTCGTTCACCGCATAATCCGGCGGGTTCCATGAGAGGAATCGCCCGTAGCTTGCCGTCCAGTCATATACCACAGTCGACGTATCCATCTCCGGCATGATCACGCTCAGTTCGAGGCCGGGCGTTGAGGACATGATGGGGGAGTACCGCTGCGGGGTTGCCCATATCCGGACTGATGAGGCTGTTTTTGAGGTTGTCGGTACTGTTGTTATCGCAGGAGTCTCATGCGGTGCCGGAACAACATTGCACTGGCCCTGCACACACGCGCAGGTGCCGGCCCCGCAGTCGAGCGGACCCTCGCAGCTCATCGTGCACGCTACTCCTTCGCAGGGCGGCGCAGCAACCCGGTTGATGCAGCTTGCCGGGTGGCAGCACTGGGCCGGCACACAGTCGCCATCGACCACGCACCCTATCGCGTTCATGGGTGTCGGGGCAACAGCTGCCGTTGTTTCAGGCACCGGTGTTTCCGGTACCGCGTCTGGTGCTGGTGAAGTGCACCCTGCAATAAGCAGGGCGGCGCAGCAGAGCAGGGAAAGGAAGAGAATCCGTATATCCATACAAGAAGATCGGTGCATGAATAATTAAAAGCGTGTTTACACCGGGACTGGTACTTAAAAAAAGGTTAAAAATAAACCGCGCGGGAAACTCACGCGTTCTCATTGATCGCAACGGTATTGGTATCCTTCCAGTCAAGGGTAGCAACCGTACGGCCGAGCTCTTTACCATTTGCCTCGCTTACGACAACCGTGATGGTGACCGGCTTTGCGGTATCCGTGGGCTTATCGGAAAACGTCCAGTAGACCTTCCCCCCATTGGTGGTAATTTTCGATCCAATAATGTTCGGGGTGTCGGTCGGGGAATTCCATTCCACGAAATACCCATAGTCCGCGGACCAGGCATACTTTGCCGTCGATGTATCAAGGCTGGTGATAACACTCATGTCGAGACCGGGATTGGAAGTTTTGTCCGGGGAGTAGCTTTTCGTTGGGGTAAATATCGTGAACGGAGAAGTCGTCTTTGTGGTGAAGACGACCGGGACCGTTGTTTCTGCTGCGGTTGTTTCCTGCGTTAGTGCAGCAACCGTTGTCGCTACCGGTTCCGGGGTTGCCGGTTCCATGGTTGCTGCCGGTTCCATGGTTGCTGCCGGTTCAGGTGTTGCCGGTGCCGCGGCGGGGGTTGTTGAAGTGCAACCCGCAACCAGCAGGAAGCCGATACAGAAAAGTGCCAGGAGAACAGTTCGAATGTCCATGAAAGAAGAATGGTTGATATATAATTTAACAATATGGTTTTATCCGTACAGAACACTGGTTTCCGGAAATACCCTTAAAGGAATTTTATTAAAAGCCGGCAGGATACTTAGTCAGTATGAGCATTTCACAGCCCGCCTCGTTTTTACGATATCCGGTGTTCCTCCTGTTTGCTGCGCTTGTCGTAATCGCCCTTGCCGCAGGCTGCACGCAACCCGCCACGCCTGCGGTGACGGATACACCCGCCCCCCAGCCTGCCGAACAGGAACTTTTCAAAGAAGTCACCGCATCGCAGCCGGATGCATCCCACATCGTCATCACGTACGAGGGCGGGCCCAACATGGAGCGGATAATTGAGCTCGAGACCACCGTAACAGACAGTACCGGAAAAAGCCTGACCAAGTCAGCCGGTTCGCGCCTTGCCACGACCCCGATTCCCATCAAGGGCACGTACACCATCTCCGGTGATTTTGCAGGAACAGACAAGATCGTGGTCATCGCCCACATGATGGACGGTTCACGGACGACCGTGCTCGAAACCACGATCTGATCCCTTTTTTTTAAATTGCAGAGTATCCGGCCAACAGGTCCGGAGACAAAAAGAAAAAATCGGCTCTGTAGAAATCCTTTATTCACGTGACATGATGCCCCCCTATTGCACCACCAGTCCCCCGTCGGGAGACGGGGCGCAGTGAGATGCAACGGATTGAGGGTTACGGATATCTCCCGATTTTATTTTACCGGTAATACGTCACTATCCCAATAAGGGGATGCCACGAGCGTGCGGGGGCATGCCTGCGTGCCCCCAAGAGCGTCAATGATTTTTCAAATAATTTCTACAGAGCCCAAAATTCAGGCAGCCTTTTGAAGCGTGAAATGGATCACCGCACCCTCCTCCGGGTGCCCGAAAACCCGGTCATCCGCCCAGATTGTGCCGCCATAACTCTCAACAAGCGTTCGGCAGATGAAGAGCCCCAGCCCTTTCCCGCTCCTTGAATTCTTCCCTTTCCGGAACCGGTCAAAGACAGCCGGTTTCATTTCGTTTGGAATTCCCGGCCCATTGTCGGCAACGGTGATCTCGACAAGATCCTGCTTGTCCTCAACAGATATCGTGACTACGGCACGGGTACCGGCAAACTTGACGCTGTTGCCCAGCAGGTTGGTGAATACCTGCCCGAGCAGGGTGTCTGCCATAACGCGGGCTTCAGTGCCGTCATACTGGATCCTGGTTGAATTATAGCGCCGGATCTCGTTCTGGATCACGCCGTCGAGCGCAACGGCATGGAGGGCTTCTTTCTTTTCATGCAGTTTCCTGATTGTCGCAACGTTCCCGATGATCTCGGTGCTCTGGTTGATGCTGTTGACCAGTCGCAGCGCAAGGGACCGGTTCGAATCGCCGGCTTTCATCAGGAGGAGTTCGGTCAGCGCGAGGGCACCGGTGTTGACATTGTTGATATTGTGTGTGATGATGTCAAGATAGAGATTGGCCTCTTCGTTTGCCTCAGACAGGTGTTTCTGGGCGGTGAGGACTTCCTGGTGCTGGATTACAGCAGCCTCGTATGCGGAGAGGAGGAACTCGATGATCTGCTGGCGGTCATGCGGAATGGAAAACTTTTTCCCGGAGAGGGTGATATCTGCCGGCGTCCCATCAGCACAGGTAGCGTCTGGGGCGGCGGGAACCAGGACCTTTTTAAGCCGGGCAACAAGGTACTCCGCGTGATAGGGCTTGGTGATGAAATTATCGGCACCGGAGACCATGGCATAGATGACGTCCTTGCTGTCCGTCAGCATTGTTAAGAGGATAAGCGGGATGTCTTTGTACCGCTCATCGTTTTTCACGGTCCGGCAGAACTCGTACCCGTCCATGACCGGCATGATCACGTCGCTGATGATCACATCGGGTTTTGCTACTTCCAGCAGATCGAGTGCCTCTTTGCCGTTACCTGCGATCACCGGAGTATAACCGTGCTTTTCCAGCGTGGATTTGAGGAGTTCTGCCTGCGTGCGGCTGTCCTCTACAATCAGGACTGTCGCATTTTCTCCGTGTGCCACTCCTTCGCGACTCATAACTGATATCCCTGAATCATCTCTTATGTCAGAAGTAATAAATCCATTTATTTAAGGTAAGGCAGGGATGAAGAATGTCTCTTTATAAACCGGAGAGAGGGAGGAGATAACACCAATAATGTATATCCTGTCGCAATTCCAGCCCGAAGATGAGACAGGAGTGATGCAGGGCAGGCGGGCTATCGTGCTGGCAACGGGCACAGGACTGCTCATCCCAGGAGCTTCTTCCTCCGCAGGAGCCGGTTGTAGGCAATGGCAAACCGGTGCGCTTCGTCCCGTATCTCCTGGATATACCGGAGGGCCATACCCTTCTCATCGAGACGGCGGGGGAAGGTCTCGCCGGGAACATACACTTCTTCTTCCCGTTTGGCAATGGCTATCACCGGGATGGCACAGTCCAGGGCCTGAAGGGCACCGAGCGCTGCGGTAAGCTGTCCCTTGCCGCCATCAATGATGATGAGGTCCGGCAACTCGCCGGCCTCAGTTATCAGCCGCTGGTAGCGCCGCCGGACGATCTCGGCGATAGAGGCGAAATCGTCAACGCCTTCGACCGTCCTGATTTTGAACCGCCGGTAATTCTTCTTGTCCGCACGACCGTTCCTGAACTGTACCATGGAGCCGACCATGGCGATACCGGAGAGGTGGGAGATGTCAAAGCATTCGATCACGAGCGGGGGATCAGGAAGGTCGAGGGAAGCCTGCAGGTCTTTTACCTTCAGCTCGTGTTTTAAAAACGCGTGGCCGATGTTCATCTCCACCAGTTCAAGGAGTTTCTTCTTCTCGCCAATCTTCGGGACGGTGATCTGGACGCTTTTGCCTTTTTGCTCCGATAAGTACCCGGCCAGCGCCGGATCCACCTCGTGCGGGAGGATAAGTTCGGACGGGGGCGTGCGGTCGGAATAGTACAGGACAAGGAATTCGTCAAAGAAATCCTCGCGGCATTCAAAGGAATATTCCTGCTTGTTGGCAAGAAGCCCTCGCTCGACCGAGAAGACCAGCAGGTAGACGGTCTGGTCGGAGATCGTATACGCGATCACGTCCTGGTCGGTCTCCTTTGGCCGCTCGACATGCTGCCGTTCGGAAAGACGCTCGATGGCAGCGATCTGGTTGCGGAGCAAAAGGGCCTTCTCGTACTCCTGCCGGCCGGCATGTTCGGCCATCTCTGTTTTTAATAAGGCGAGCAACTCGCTGCTCTTGCCTTTGAGGAGCGCGGTGGCCTGATCAATGGATTTTTTGTATTCTTCAGTGCTGATGGCACCGATACATGGTGCGCTGCAGGTCTGCATATGGTAGCGGAGGCAGGCACGTTTCGGGAGTTTTTTGCAGGAGCGGATCAGGAATATCCGCTTAATCACCCGGATCACATCGTCGCGGCCGGCAGCGGAGACGAACGGGCCAAAATAGGTGGCATCATCAGTGCCGGTTCTCCGCGCAATGCCGATCCGGGGGAACGGTTCCCGGGTCAGTTCGATGTACGCAAACCTTTTGGCGTCCTTGAGGTCGATATTGTATTTCGGCTGGTGTTTTTTTATGAGGTTGTTCTCTAAGAGAAGTGCTTCGGTCTCGGTGTTGGTCACCATCACATCCACGGATGCAATCGCGGCAACAAGGTTCCGTGTCTTTGGGTCATGGTCCTTTTTGGTGAAGTAACTCGTCACCCGTTTTTTTATGTCCTTTGCCTTCCCGACATAGATGATGGTGCCCGCTTCGTCCGAGTAGAGGTAGCAGCCGGGGGCATGGGGGAGGGTGGAGTAATCGATCATCTGACGGATCTACTATGGAATCTGGTGTATCATAAGACCCGCGATAGTGGTAGGGCCAATGCAGTTTTTTCACGGGACCTGCATCGCAGGGTGCCGGATGAATTTACCGGAAAAAAATCTGGATGAAGACCTGCCTGATCTGAGAGTTCGTGAGCGGTCGGACGGGCAGCGGTTGTGGGATTTCCATCGTGCGGGAGGCATCTTTTGCACCATTGGAATAGTTTTATATGACCGCGAGGATAAACAAGATCTTTTGCTTAGTTTTTAAATAAAGATAATCACCCGCGTGGATCTGGTCACATGGAATGGCTATATGCTAAGGGAATTCCGATAGAGGCGCAATACCTGTACCGGAAAGCCTTCGAGATGGCAGGGCAGGGCAAGGATGAAAGCGCCCTGAAATATTACCGGCAGGCGCTCATCATCGCACCGAAATATTCAAAGGCGCTTTATGAGATGGGCAACAGTTATGCCCATCTTGGCAGGTTTACCGAAGCAATCGATATGTACGACCGGGCAATCCACATCAACCCGGAGTCGGTGGAGATGCAAAAGAAAAAGAAGGATCTCCTCGCATCCAGCGGGAAAAAACCCGGATAGTCCCGGTCAGGCCCGGTCAAGGATCTCTTTTAAGAATTCCCCGGTATAACTTGCTTTTGTTGCCGCAACCTGTTCGGGTGTGCCGGTCGCAATGATCCTTCCACCGGCATCCCCGCCATCAGGTCCGATATCGATGATATGATCGGCAGATTTGATAACGTCGAGGTTATGCTCGATGACAACTACCGTGTTCCCCTTTGCGACAAGATCGTCGAGCACGGTAATAAGTTTCTTCGTATCATCGAAGTGGAGGCCGGTGGTCGGTTCGTCGAGCAGGTACAGGGTTTTTCCGGTTGCCCTCTTTGCGAGTTCGCGGGTCAGCTTGATCCGCTGGGCTTCGCCTCCGGAGAGGGTGGTCGAGCTCTGCCCGAGCTTGATGTAATCGAGGCCCACGCGGGAGAGAGTTTCGAGTTTGTTACGGATTGAGGGTATGTTCTCAAACAGGTTCAGGGCCTCTTCGACACTCATATCGAGAACGTCGGCAATGGACTTTCCCTTATACTTCACTTCGAGCGTCTCGCGGTTGTAACGCTTACCCTTGCACTCCTCGCACTCGATGAAGACATCGGGCAGAAAGTTCATCTCGATACGGATCAGGCCGTCGCCCTCGCAGGCCTCGCAGCGCCCGCCCCGGAGGTTGAAGGAGAAACGGCCGGGTTTGTAACCCCGCATCTTTGCCTCTTTTGTCCCGGCAAAGACCGAGCGGATCTCGTCGAACACCTTGGTGTAGGTTGCCGGGTTGCTCCGGGGGGTCTTGCCGATCGGGCTCTGGTCGATGACAATGACCTTGTCGATATCCGAATCAAAGACTATCTTGTCGTGCCTGCCAGCATGTTCACGAGAATGATGGAGGATCTGCATCATTCCCTTGTAGAGTGTCTCTTCGATAAGCGTGGACTTTCCGCTGCCGGATACGCCCGTGATTACGGTCAGGAGACCGATGGGGAACTTTGCATCGATATTCTTGAGATTGTTCTCACGACACCCTTTGACCGTGATATAGTGTTTTGGTTTACGGCGGCTCTCCGGGATCCCGATACTCCTTGTGCCGGCAAGGTACTGGCCGGTTAAGGACTTCTTGTTCTTCTCGATCTGCTTCGGGGTGCCTTTTGCAACAACTGCCCCGCCATGCAGGCCGGCGCCAGGCCCCATATCGATCACGTGCTCTGCGGACCGGATCATGTCCTCGTCATGCTCCACCACGAGCACCGTATTCCCGAGATCGCGGAGCGTCCGCAGGGTCTCGATCAGTTTCCGGTTATCGCGCTGGTGCAGGCCGATGGATGGTTCGTCCAGCACGTAGAGCACGCCCATCAGGGTCGAGCCGATCTGGGTCGCGAGCCGGATGCGCTGGGCCTCCCCGCCAGAGAGTGTGCCCGCGTTCCTGGAGAGCGTGAGGTAGCCGAGACCAACTTTTTCGAGGAAATCCAGCCGGGAGCGGATCTCTTTTAGGATCTGCTTTGCGATCTCCCGTTCCTTGTCGGTCAGTTTCAGGCCGTTAAAGAACCGGATGCTTGCGGAGACGGAGAGATCCGTCACATCGATGATCGACTTCCCGTTGATCCGGACCGCGAGCACCTTGTCCTTGAGCCTCTGGCCCTTGCAGGCCGGGCAGTCGGAGACCCGCATGTAGCCTTCGAGCTCGCGTTTCCTCCAGTCGGACTTGGTCTGGGCATAAAGCCGGGCGGTCTGCGGGAGAAGTCCTTCCCACTCGCCGTTATGCGACCACTGGGCATCCCCGTTCTTCGTGCTCATCGAGAAGTGCATCTTCTCGGCCGAGCCGTACATCAGCGCATTGTACTGCTCTTCGGTCAGGTCTTTGATGGGTGTGAGCACGGAGAAGCCGAAGTGCTTTGCAACGGTTGCCAGGTACTGGCCCCGGAAGCCGTCCATCGGGTTTCGGTACGGGGCAACGGCACCGTCCGCGATACACCGGTCCTTGTCCGGGATGATCAGGTCGGGGTCGAACTCCATCTTTACACCGAGACCGTGACACTCCCCGCAGGCCCCGAACGGGCTGTTGAACGAGAACATCCGGGGCTGGAGTTCCTCGAATGCCATCCCGCAGACCGGGCAGGCCATCAGCGAGGAGTAGGTGAACTCAGACTCCTGCTCATCGAGAACGATAATCAGTCCTTCGGATTTTTTCAAGGCATTCTCGATCGCTTCTGTGAGCCGTGACCGGTCGCTTGTCTCCAGCCGGTCGATCACGATCTCAATATCATGTTTCTTGTACCGGTCGAGCGTGATCTCCTCATCGGTGCGGATGATGTCGCCGTTCACCCGTACCCGGGCATACCCTTCCTTGTTCAGGTCCTTTAAGAGCTGCTGGTAGGTTCCCTTCTTCTGACGGACGATGGGGGAGAGGATGGTGACCTGGCCGGGATGTTCGGCAAGGATCTGGTCGGCGATCCGGTCCGGAGTCTGGGAGGCGATGGGAATATTGTGTTCGGGACAGAACGGGGTCCCGATGCGGGCGAAGAGAAGACGGAAGTAATCGTAGATCTCGGTGGTGGTCCCGACCGTTGACCGGGGATTTTTCGATGTGGTCTTCTGCTCGATGGCGATGGCCGGCGAGAGTCCTTCGATGTGGTCCACGTCGGGCTTCTGCATCATGCCAAGGAACTGCCGGGCATAGGAAGAGAGCGATTCCATGTACCGGCGCTGGCCTTCCGCATAGAGCGTATCGAACGCGAGCGTGGATTTGCCGGAGCCGGATACCCCGGTGATGACGACTAACTTATCCCGGGGGATGGTGACGCTGATATTTTTGAGGTTGTGCTGGCGGGCACCTTTGATGATGATATCTTTCATATTTGTGTGCTGAGACAATTAGGTGCGGGGTATTAAAGATATGAAGGATGGGGCAGGTGAAAGTGAAAGTTATTGGAGCATGCCGGGATTATACCGGGCGTAGTAACGAAGCGAAGTGAGACGTTGACCACAATTTTATAATATGCAAACGAACTTAGTTACCATTATAGCGAAGGTGGACAACCATGGCAAAACCAATTGAACTGGGTCTCGTCCTTGATCGGGAAGAATCTGTCAGGTTCCAGAAATATATCGATAACCCGACCTACACCGAGGAAGGACGCAAGTTGATCCGGGAAGCAGCCGACCTGGCTGAACGATCGCGTTTCTAAATGAGTATCAGCCTTGAAGATCTCGAATTTGTAGTTCTAACTGCCGATCACGATCATCAGATTTCTACATTCAGATGCAGGAATCCCGAGTTAAAAGATTTTTTATCGGAAGATGCTTACCAGAACCAGCTTGACCGGATTTCCGTTACCCGGCTGGTTTTCTGGCATGGCCGTCTTGTCGGGTACTTCACGCTTGTCACGGATGTGATTAAGAAGGACGAACTCGCAAAAGACGATGGCGATCCGGAATATAAGTACAAAACCTATTCGGCTCTTAAAATTGCCCGGCTTGCGACCCACAAGGAGTTCGAGCATCAGGGTATAGGCCGCTCGATGCTGCTGAAGATTTTTTCCATCTGGATACGGTTCTCACGGTATATCGGGTGCAGGATCATTACGGTTGATGCAAAGCCCGATGCTGTGGGATTCTATGTAAAATTCGCTTTTCATGAAGCTATTTCCGATCCACGAAAACTCAAAGGGAGGGATACCGTTCCCCTGTATATCGACATCCACAAGGAACTTGAGAGGATCGGGAAGAATGCGCCGTTAAGCGATTATGATGAAAGTTAGTATTCTTTGCAAAAATAATTCTGGCCTGGTGAATTATCTGTTTTCGTTTTTACCATGCCCCGACTCGATGGAGTCAACGTCCGGGCTTTGTGCATGATGCCGAGGAACTGCCGGGCGTAGGAGGAGAGCGATTCCATGTACCGGCGCTGGCCTTCGGCATAGAGCGTGTCGAACGCTAATGTCGATTTCCCGGAACCGGAGACTCCCGTTATGACGACGAGCTTGTCCCGGGGGATCGTGACGCTGATATTTTTGAGGTTGTGCTGGCGGGTGCGTTTGATGAGGATATTTTTCATTGTAGGTGCTGAGACAGTTTGGCGTGGGGTATTAACGAGGTGAAAGATGGGGCAGGTGAAAGTGAAGATGGTTTCGCTTAATAAACGGGAACCATCTTAAGATTCTGTTTGTGTTAACAGCGGACATCGAAGAATTTATAAAAAAAATCGAACTTATTGTTGTTTTTATTTAGGAATCTCATTCGGGAGTTACATTGAAGAAATTTCTCTATCAATTTCCAATATTTTAGATTTATTGCCTTCTAACAAAAAGACCCAGTGCATATCATTTTCATCTCTCATTTTTGGAAATTCTTCCAATGCATGCATTGAAGATCTTCTTGACAAGCGAATGGTCCAAAAAATAGCATATTGGTTGTCTTTCAGTTTTTTCAGCAATTCATCTTTCTTAACAAAAAGCATTTTCTGTGAATCTCTGAATGAAGTTCCACAATCGTAAACAAAACCTTCCAATGAATTATCCTGGTTACAAAATTTTACGGAAGTCCCTTTTTTTATTTCAAGAAGATTTCTTATCATTTTCGAGGGGAGAGTATAACTTCGTTCGCCAGGTACTTCTCCCTCAAAGGAATGATAATGCCCTCTAAGTATGGTATTATACGTTTTATATTGGATTAGCCGGTTATTATTAAATGAATAGTGAATATCTTCAAGATCCTCTTCTAACCAAGGCATCCACAAAACATCAAATGGTGTTAGATATGATACCTCTGTTATTAAACGACCCTCTCTATTTATTGACTCTTTGACAAATTGTTTAATTTTTGTTGTTTTTAATGAACAGTCACGTAATAATAGTTTGAGATCTTCAACAGGTAAGACGAAACTATTTATCCAAACAAGTGAATCCCCTTGAGTTTGGGGTTCAGTAATCGAAGAAAATAATTGTAATAATAGCCACGGTGAATCTGATGAACCATAGATCCTGGTTATTTGCTCCTTTTCTGGTAAGATCCACTGAGAAAAATCCGGTGTCGGTGCTACATTAATCCATGATTGCAAATTTGTCAATCGGTCTTTTCCCAGATGTTGTGGTTCTGAAGATAAATCGTTCGGCAAAAAAAATCTTCGATTCGCGGTATTGGAATCTAAATAAGTATCGAGTAATTCTTGGGCCGGATTTGAGGGCAAATCGAAAATACGACTGTAATCATTAACAAAATAATGTTTCTCTGGGTATTCATAATAATATTCTAAAATATCTGCTAAATGTCCAATAAACTCATAAACAAAACACCAAACATATTTTTCAGCAAAACTTGAAATGGAACTTCGTCCGCCATGCGTAGCGGGACCATGCGCCCTTATTATTGCAATATCGGCACCAAGAACCTCTCCAGGTTTTCCTCCATTTGGCTTTCCGTAGAATTGTTTTTCATTCCATCCTATTTTCTTTAGATAATAAATACAAGCTGCAGTTGTTAACTGGCGTGGAGAAATATTTTCGACTTCGCATTCTTGCGCATATTTTTTCAAGAAAGCCTCAGCTTTTTTGGAATACTGAACTTTTTTCTTGGGAATGGAGGTTTTAATCGCTTTAAGGGTGTCTTCGGGGATATCAATTACTTTAAAATCTACTTTAATTTTTGAAAGTGCATCTTGACGCTTTTGATCCTCTTCAAGTAGTGCGTTTATGCCATCTTTTGTTTTTTTATTGATTTTACCAAACTTTCCGGATAGAATTTCATGCAGTGTATCGTCAGAAAAGTGGGACCATTTGGATCCTTCATTATTATTAGAGTACTTAGTTCTCAGTTCTTTGAAAAAGCCTCTCCAGGTATACGGCAATACATATTCTGATAAATCCAATGACAGAGGTTTTGGAAATTTTTCATCCCTAACTAATGCTCTTGAATCGACCGGATATTTTGATGGTTTAACAGAGAATGGGGGACGAGTTTTTCTGACTTGGTTTAATTTGATATGTCCTCCAAGATATGCCCGTTCACAGATAATTCTACCAGCCTGCCTCACAACAATGTCACGATTAACAGTAATTCTCTCATTTTGGAAAATCTCCTTAAGAGACCAATCAGCGTAATTTTTCAAATTATTGTCTTTGGGATCCAAAAGACATGCAATTGCCGAAGCGACTTGGATTAGATCCTCTCTCATTTGGGGATCATTTGTGTGAAAAGTAAAATTTAACAACTTAAGAAATTCTTGTGGATTTGTTTTTCCCCATCGGGTTAATTCTTTCCTGGAATTGCCCCTTAATTTTTGATCTACTGAAGTGAACGACCATGCTAATAATAGCGGTATGCCATGAAATGAATCGGAATCTAAAACCCTTTCAGATTGAATTGGATTTACGGTCCAGCCTGACCAGATCTCCTCATGATCTGAAAACAAATGATCAGGGCCAGAAAATATCAGATCGCGAGCGGCGGCTGTCTTAAATTTTAATAGTACATTATGTAGTAAACTTGGTCCCAAAGGATGTTTTTCAATTCGGCTAACATTTATGATCAAATCGCTGATGACTTTTCGACATGATGTTGTTGATTCACGGATTTTCTTTTCGATCAGTGGTTGATATTTCTCTAAATCGCCTCCAATGCTTTGTGAGAGACAGGAATATCGTAAGTCATCAAGTTCATTTTCAGATAAATCATTCGTCCAGTACCCGTCTATACCGACCAATATTTTGTAATCAGATAATAAAATGAGGGCTGCCCACGATTGAGCTGCGGGCTTATCTCTCAAATTAGAAGGTAATTTTTTGTTCTGTGTAGAAATAATCCCTGAAACTGCATTCTCTGCAATAAGGTAGTCATTCAAAGGCTCAAAAGCAAATTGATATATTGGATCTTCAGGTCGGAGTAGGTCTGTGGTGAACGGAATATCTTCAGAAAGCATCCCGTAATCTCGTAAGTAATCTAAAATCTTTTGATTTGTAGGAGGTTGGATTAGGTTTTTTGATCGTGAAGCCTGAATAATCAAGTTAAGTGCATCTGTACGGGAAATTGAGGGGTGTTTTTGAAAATAATCTGAGAATGCAATAAGGACCCTTAGGGTTACATTATCCGCAATCCCCCACAGGTCCTCAGTTTGTATTCGCAATTCAGCATCTATTCGCTGAATTTTTTCCTTAAGTAATTTTGACACAGTAGTACGAATTTTTTGTTGAGGATCTATTGTCGTATCACGATATAACTCGCAAAAAAGTTTCAAAGCCAGTGGGGTGCTTAACATCCAGCGAATCCACGGAGTTTGAGATACATCGACATTAAAATAATCGATGTACTTATCAAATAACTGATTTACAGGAACATCACCATCTGAACGAATATTTACTCTGAAACATCCATCTTTTTCGATATTCTCTTTGATACTTTCATAAGGATCGTACTTTGAAGCGATTTTTGTTCCTGTAAATACATATGGACGACCACTGATACAAAAACGAAGATGAGGATGATTTTTGATAACTACCTTCATTTCACCGATTTTTTCCAACCAAGTGTTCCTCTCTCTCGATTCATCAAGTCCGTCGATACAAATAAGGACTTTTGTTGCTTCATTTCCAATGACATCATCATCAGTAAAATCGTGAGCTCGAAGAATATCGGAGCGGGAAGCACATCCTTCAAGCGCTGACCAGATTTCCTCTTCGTCCCAAGTTCCAGATAATCCGAGTTCTTGCCGTAACAATACCCCCCATCCTTGACCGATTGGGGCATCTTTCGCTCGAATCAGGACAGCAGGGAATCCCTCTTCTAACCGCTGATTCACTTTATGGGCTAATCCATGAGTTTTTCCGGTTCCTGGATTTCCAGAAAAGACTAGATTGTATGAAAGAAGATCCGTAGATATCGAAGCAATGTAATTCGAAATTTCATCGAGGTTGATTTTTTTTAGTGATTCCTGTAAATCGTGATGAAGAAATGAAAATTCTATTCTTGGATGGTTTTTTTCAAGATAATCTATTATACCATAAATCCTCGTGTCTTGTAGTTTTAGTTCTAATATAGTTGGGGAAGATCCATAGTTAACACAATCAATAAGTTCGATGATTTCCTTTTTTACGGTTATCAGTTCGTCATTAAGGTTTTGTAACTTTTTCAGGAAATCAAGGGAAGGATGAGTGTCTTTTTCTCCTGATTTATTTGAAAAAAATTCTGGAGAATAAACTTGAAGGAATTGGTTGATAAGGCCTAACCCATTCTCAATTTTATCTAAAAATTTTAACAATTTTTCTTTAGAGTTTAATCGATCCGAAGGGTCGCCAATTTGGGTGTTGATATATTCGCTTATTTGCCCTGATCCATTCAAAGAAGGGACATACCGTTCCCTTAACCAGCCACTCTTTGAAAGTTCAAATCGTTTTTTTAAAGAAGCTAGTGAAATTTCTTCCTTTTCAAACCAATATTTGGAAATTCCTTCCGCTCCTTGTTCAAGGAGTTCATTATTTAATTTGTCTTCGTCCCATAAAACCAAAGTGAGATCGGGGTATCTCTTTTTTATTTCCAACTCAAGATTATCCCATCGTCCCCTTTCGGTTTGTTGCTCGCTACCGCTCTTTGTCTTTTTCGCAGTAGTGGATGATAACGTGCGAGGAATACATACAATATACTCTTTTATTACGGGTCTCACGGTTCTTGCCGTTATGATAGATTTTCGAATTTGGGATATTTTATTAGAAGTAATTGAACCTGGAAACCATTTGGCTTGTAATCCAATGATATCCCCACTTTTTAGTTTAGCATATGATTCAACACCGCCATCGCCACCGGACCCGTTGACAACATTAAAAATAATAACGTTATCTGCATGAGTTCTATAACACCATTTTCGAAACAACTGATTACAAAAAGCTTCAAACGCTTTTTCAGGACCTTCATTCTTTGTTTGAAAATGTGACCAATCCACGTTTGGGCCCTCTTTATCCGATCAATCGTAGGCCAAACACAATTGTCAAAATTATTCCGACAATTGATACGAACAATGCACCAAAATTTATGTATTGAGATTTTTTGAGTTCATCATTCTTCTTTAGCATAATTCGTTTTATTTCCATCAACCGTGTTCGTATGAATATTTGATGTTGGTTTTCTATTTCACCATTGTCCCTAAAATAATCCAAAATCTCTCTAAAACTTACTCTGTCTTCCAGAGGAAGATCTGCATAATATAATCTTTCTCGATTTTCGATAATAACATGCTCAATAATCGTCCTCCAATTACGCAAATCTTCATTCGGAATATTTCTAAAATTAATCTCTGAACCAATAATATCCTTATATTTCGAATTTATCAATCCAATAAAATGTCGTAGTTCCTTGTTTAAAACGAAGGGGTATTCCTCTGTTCTAATTCCACGGGTGAAATTGATTAAAAAGATAGATTCGACATTTTCTAAATTTTCAGTTAAGTTTTCTTGGAGGGACCTTGTTAAATCCTTGATAAAACTTCTTCGGTTAAAAAAATATTCAAATTTGTCCATTAGTCTAAAAATAGTAAACGGAAGAATCGCGATTATTCCGAAAAAAAGGAGTATCGTTAATATTGCCAAAATTAAATTAAAGAACATCACAAGGTCTTGGATTGATGCCATAATTTTTTATATGGATTTTGAGAGAAAATATATTTCGGTTTAAAAGGGAAGTTTTGGTTTTATTTCTTTTTTTTCTCATGCCAGCCGTTCCTTAGTGCCCACGGTTCCGGAGATTGACGACGGCCCACTCCCTTTCCGCTCCCGGGTCCGCCCAACCACCATCCCGGGCCCCACCCCACACGCAGCCGACAATGAAGAAGCGCAGGGCCGGACTTTGACCCAGCGGAAAAAATGTATACTCTTTCGTGAATAATGAGTACCTATGAAATACACGGTGGTGCTCGAACCCCAGGAAGAAGGCGGTTTCACGGTCCAGTGCGTCGAGATCCCCGGGGCGATCAGCCAGGGAGAGACCCGGGAAGAAGCGCTCGCCAATATCAAAGAAGCAATAGAACTGGTTCTCGAAGTCCAGCGGGAAGAATTACACCGTAAATCCCCGGCACACCACCGCGAAATCTCCCAGGTCGAAGTGGCGGATGTCGCATAAACTCCCGGTCATCTCCGGGGAAGATCTGGTCAGGTACCTCGCGAGGCAGGGATTCGAGATCAAGCGCCAGACTTCGAGTCACGTTGTCGTGCAAAAAGAATGGCGGGTCTTCTCGGTTCCACTCCACCGGGAACTAAAGAAGGGAACCTTCATCGGGATCCTCAAACAGGCCGGGATAGAAGCCGGGGATTTCAAACAGGGATTCCGGTAAGAAGGAACTTTGAGGATCGCTTTCAGATTTTTCGAAATTGATCTCTTAGTACCTGCCATTCTCAGTACCAGCAATTGACGACGGGTCCGGTACTACCCGGTCCCGGGTCCGCCCACTCGCCACAACCCCGGTCCCGGCCCCACCGCACGCGGCCGACCAGGACAATTGCATTGAGCCATATCTTTAATAGGAAATCCTGTCAATCTTGTCAATGTCACCATGCTGTACCAGCATGGCAATCATGAATGAATTGAATCCGATCCGGATAAAAAACCGATCGAACGAGGTGCATACCATGTCATCAGCAGAAGGAGAAATCGCGAATAAACGGGTTGCCCTGACACCGGGTACCTGGGCCACCCTCTCGAACC
Organism: uncultured Methanoregula sp.; assembly: GCA_964564375.1. Classification (GTDB taxonomy): domain Archaea; phylum Halobacteriota; class Methanomicrobia; order Methanomicrobiales; family Methanospirillaceae; genus Methanoregula. The sequence continues at coordinate 21,484 of CAZMCL010000003.1, forward strand.
TCCGGAAACCGGGCCAGACATTCGATGATACAATCGCCGAACTCATATCCGAGCACCAGCGCAAACAGCTCATAGCGGATCTCGATGAGATCGATGCAACTGAAAAGACCGTCACGTGGGACAAGGCGAAAAAAGGTCTCGGCCTGACATGAACGTGATATCGTGAAGATACGGATCACGGAACGGGCGATAAAGTTCCTCTCAGGCATCCCGGATAAGGATCTTCGTATCGTAGGCGAGCATATCGATCGTCTCGCGGACCATCCGCACGCGACGGGGGATATCAAGCGGCTCACGATGAAAAAGGAACGGTACCGCATGCATGTGTCATACCGGTACACAATCTTCTTTTATCCCGATGGCGGGGAGATCGTCGTCAACGAGATCATGACCACGGAACAGGCGCATAAAAAGTACGGAAGGATCTGAACGGTTAGTCCGTTCCACATGCCGTACCTGTCCCACAAGTGCCGGCGCGGGTCAGTGCCCATGGTTCCGGAGATTGACGACGGGGCCGGGACTATACCAGTCCAAAGGTCCGCCCGGCCACCACACGCCCGGGCCCCGCCCAACCACGCTCCGGCCAAGGGGGTCACCCACTCAGGAACAGGTAGGGGGTACCCCCACCCGCATGAACGGCTCTGCCCGCACAAAAACCCGGGCCTGATACACAACGATTTGTCTGGAAATGTCGATCGAAATTATGTGATGAATGACTCGGTTTCGATCTCCCCCGGTCAGGACAACCGGAATTTTCCTTTCTTCACGAATCCTCCCGGCGTCAGTATGGGGCTGTCGTAGATCCGGCATATAAGTGATAGAGTGCGAGCTCTTTGCCGATGTTCTCGTCGAGGATCTGCATCTTTTTTCCCGCGTAAACCAGTCTCATGGCCACCATGATGGCAACAAAGGGGAAATATTCCTTCTCAAGGGGATACTTGTGACAAATGTCAAGAAAACCCTTCTCGACCATCCGCTCCATTTCAGGGATAGCATAGAAGGGTGCATGTGCATTATCCGGCTTTTTCATATTCCAGCCGCTTTTCGGGTCGAGCTCGAGACCTTCACATACACCTGCCATAAACTTCACGATAATTTCAAGTTCCTCTGCCCGCCCCGGATACAGCATCATTTGCCCGGGTGATAATGCGGCCACAGCGGGTGCCAGGCGCCTGAGGACCTGCAGACCGGCAACGCTTGCTGCTGCAGAGATATCAGTCTCGATGTGCCCGCCCGGACGATTGGTAAATCGCGGGCCGAACAATTCCATCGCTTCCTGGGAAGCCTGGTTGATTACCGGGAAATTCTTCTGGAGATTGGAAAGTTCCATAGCGAAAATGCTCCTCCACACAATTATCTTTTTTAATGATTTTATAATATTTTCTGTTAATAAAAAGAGGGTTCGGGGACCGGTCAATTTTTTTGTGAACACCCACCAATCTGATGTAACCAGTGCAGATCGGATATCTGAATATTTGACCGGTCTTTGCATAATTTCCTGAAGGAATAAACAAAACAGGAATTCCTTATCATACTCGCAATCGGATTTTTTGCCGTTCTTGCTGCAATTTTTTTCCTTTCAATGGCACCTGCCGGAGGGATGGTGAAGGTCAATTATATCGATCCCAATACAACATATCTGCAATCGTAACCAGAACCGGTCACTCACACTTTCTTCTTCGGGAAAGGTAATGTGACCATCACTATACCAGTCAACCTTTCTGTATACTGGCGAGCGAAGAATACCGATAAACGCATCCTCACCCCTCCCGAGGTTCCATTTACAACATGGGGAGGGGAGAGCGTCCGGAGCATGATCGGGGATCCGGCCCCGCACTACATGCGGGCAGGAATGGAGAAGAGGGCGCCAGAATGATGAGGGCACAAGATATTACATTCACGAATCCAGATATTCCACCATGAAAAGGATGGATTTCATCAGCGTCCTCTTCGTTTCTCTCATCCTCGCGACAGGGTGCATTTCTCTGGATGCCGGTCCATCGCTGGCAACCAGCCCTCCACCCGGCGCCTCCACCGGATCTTTCATCCCTCCGGACGGGTCCTCGATTGCAATTGCATTCAAAACCGACGAGATATCAACAACCTCGGCCGAGGCAAAGGAACAGTTCATCAAAGGGCTGACGTACTCGACTCAATACGCCCGTTACAACGACTCACTTGCATTTTTTGATGCAGCCCTCGCGATCGACCGGAATTTTTCACAAGCATGGATAGCGAAGGGGGTTGCCCTTCACAATATGAAACGCTATGATGAAGCGATCAAAAACTATGACATGGCTCTTGAGATTAATCCGGATGATGCGGGTGCCTGGTCCGTGAAGGCAATGACGCTCAGGGATTGGGGAAAACAGGCAGAGGCCGCGGAATCTTCACGGAGAGCCACCGAGCTTGATCCCAGATATCAAAATCCCCCGCAATCTCCAGTTACTCCGGTCCAGATACAATCCATTCGATAGTTATCTGACGTGTTCCGGTGGGGGCTGCCATGCGTCTCATTCCGTCCCATTCGTACCGGTCAATACTCAGTGCCCCGGTTCCTGCAAATAGACGACGGCCTCAGTACTAAACCGGTCCAAAGGTCCGCCCGGCCACCACACGCCCGGGCCCCGCCCCACCGCACGCGGGAACGGGAAGATTACCTTGGGAGCAGTGTCTCCGTCGGTAACAACATGGCCAGGGGGGTATGGTCATCCGGGGCCATTTTGGCTTCCGATCACCGGATCCGGTACACTTTTTTTAGTCACATTCGCCAAAAAACCGGTCGCTGGTTTATGAGGGAGGCGGTTTTAGGCCCCGATTGGCAGGAGTCTCATGATTTTCCTGCCAAAAATCGGCTGTTATAGACCGGTTACAAGTGGAAAAGTCGGGTCGGGACATGGTTTGGGCTGTGGGCTGTGGGCTGCGGAGGTGTGAGAGGGGGTGCCAGGAATTATTTTTACTGATGGGTGGGGATGCCATTTCGTGTTGCAGAACCACCGGATCCAGCATCGGATGGTGCAGTTGGAATGGCAGGTTGTGTGAAAATCGCAGACTGTTAATAACATCCGGCCAAATATCTGAACAAGGAATAACCATGCCCGTTATCGTACTCAGGATGAAACAGGGAGCATCAACCGAACAGAAACGCAGGATCGCAAAGGAATTCACCGACACCATGGTGGCAACGATGGGAGTCGGCCCGGATATGGTGACGGTTCTTATCGATGAACTCCCGCTGGAAAATATCGCAAAAGCCGGCAAGCTCCGGTGCGACCCGTAATTCCTGTTTTCTTTTCACATTTTTATGTAACCTTTAATATGCTCCATGCCGACCATCAGGTACAGGTGCATTTTATGGACAAGATCTCTCGTTCCTCCAGTACCATACCCCAACCCCGACCGCCGATCCTCCTCCTTGCAGTGGCAGCAACCCTCTGCCTCCTTGCGATGCCGGCCCTTGCCAATGCCCCGTCTGACATCCACATGGATTATGACAAGAGCACCGCACAGCTCACGGTTACGATCACGCATCCGGTTGCCGATCCCGCAACCCATTATATCGAAAATATCAAAATCAACAAGAACGGGTTGATAGTCATTGACAATGATTATAAAAACCAGCCCGCTTCGGACACGTTCTCCTACACGTATCCGGTAACGGTCAGCGGAGGAGATACCATCCGGGTCACCGCGAGATGCGTCCTTGGGGGTTCCAGTGAGGGCGTTTTTACCATGCCGACACCCTTTGCAACAGCACCACCGACAATACCGCAGACAACAGTGCCCCCTGCGATACCGCCCTCACCTCCGGCAACACAGCAATCCCCGATTGGCCTTCTCCCGTTCATCGGTGCGGCAGCATTCCTGCTGATGAGAAAAGAATAATCATCTATGTTTTAGTCGCGGTTGCCCTGGCGTTCGCTGTAAGGGATCTCGGCACTCTTCCCTTTTGATAATTTCTCCCGTTCACGACGGGCATTCCCGAACCGCTCTTCAAGGGGGATCTCGACACTTTTTCCTTTGGAGAGGGGCCCCTGTTCCTGGTGGGCTGCTTCGAACCGTTCCTGCAGGGGGATATCAACACTTTTTCCACGGGAGAGCGGCTCCCGTTCACGACGGGCACCCTCGAACCGCTCCTGGAGCGGGATCTCCGCACTACTCCCTGCGGAAACATTCCCTGTCCCCTCGCGGTTTAAGCGTTCACCAAAGGAGATTGTATCGCTCCTCCTCATCGGCAGTTTCTGTGCTTCCTGAGGGGAATCGCTGTCGGGAATAAACTCGATACCTTCATCCGCCCCACTGCCGCGTGAAGTCCGGACCGGCTCCCGGCCACCGGCTTTGCCAGGTTCTCTTATACCCGGGCGCATGCCGGCAGCAGCGTACGGGCCCCCACGGGAGGGGGTCGCTTTCCCGCCCCGGATCGAAGCAACCTGCTCGTCAATACGCTCCTCCGTGTCCTTCCCACTCCATTCAGAAAACATCAGGAACTGCAGGAACGCTTCGGGCTCGCGGAAGAGCGAGGCGTTGATACCCGAAAAGAGGATGGTCCGCACAACATCCCCGAACCATCCCCCGGCCCGTTCCGTAATCGTGTCGTTGCCGCTCTCGAAGATAAAGACCCGCTCGATTGCACCGTTACGCCCCCATTCGGTTTCGGCAATCCCTTTTCCCTCGAAGGTAAACGTCTTTCCCACCTGCCCGTACTCGCCGCCTTCGCGGACCGTTATGAGCTGGCCCCCTTGCTCGTAGCTGAATTTTCGCGGGGGGCACCCGGGTGCGAAGGTCTCTTCAAGCATCCCCATCCGGTCGAAAATAAACCGCCGGAGAATACGGTCCGTGTGGGCGGGATCGTGTTCGGTCATCATATCCGATGCCGCATCAAAGCGGTAGAGCCGCTTTACGTTCTTTCTCCCGTCAAGCACCCGCACGCCCCCGCTCCCGTACTGGTAGAAGCGGGTTATAGTATCATTTTTCCGGATTCCTGTATATTCAGTGATAACTGCATCGGCCATTGGACGCATTCACTCCGTAATCATTCCTTAGTCCCGTTCTTTTTCTTGGGCAGATATAGTTTCTTCTCGTATCTGCCGACCGCCTTGATCCCTGCCGCACTGGATGGGAAACTTCATTCACCCAGCCTGCAAATAGTTTTGCTGGAATGTCCGATCAGAATATGACCCCAGAGCCGGTCTGCATCAGCCCGGTGCCGGAAAAGACCCTGTACCTGGCAAAGTGGAGTGCCCGGTTCTGGGCATGGCTGGTCGATGTCATCATCGTTATCCTCTTCTTGAATATCGTCCGGGGGATTCTCGATCCCTTCTGGACCCTGCCGCTGCTCTGGGACTTCCGGCACTGGGAGATCCTCTCGGTGGCTTTCGAGACCATCTTCTTCTTCCTGTACTGGACGGTCATGGAGGGATTCGACGGGAGGGGACAGTCGATCGGCAAGATGGTGATGAACTTGAAAGTCGTCAACCGCAATGGATCGAAGATCTCGTACCGCAAGTCAGCGATCGAGAGTTTTGGCAAAGCGTTCCTCCTGCCGTTTGACTGCCTGATTGGCTGGCTTGCAATGCCAGGCACCAAGTTACGGGTCTTCAACCGCATCTCCAACACCATTGTCATCAAGACCGATTACAAGGAACCCGAAGGAATTGTGTACGTGAAAGAAAAGGAATAACTATCCCAATCCCTACTCTTTTTTCATGCGTACCATTGCGGTTCTGGTTATTGTTCTCATTGTTGTTGCATTCACCTGCGGATGCACAGCCCAGACATCTTCGCAGCAGACAACATCCGAAGTCACCCAGGTCACAACCCAGGTTCCTGACGGGCCTGTACAAATGGTGGGCCTGAAAGCCTCGTCCTATAATCCGGAACAACTGTATATCACGACAGGGACAACGGTAACGTGGGTTAATGAAGAAGACCGGATATCGCGTTGTGTTGTCCACATGCCCACGGAAGCAACCGGGAAAATTGAGTTCCAGTCGGGATCTCTCTCACCGGGAGAGAGTTATAGTTATACCTTCACAAAACCCGGCAGGTACGTGTATGCCGATCCCCAGCATGGCGGTGGCCGGTCCCCGTTCGTGGAAGTAACGAACAAGAATTAAAAAACTGGCCGGTGGAAAAATTATGGAAGGGACGGCAGATGATGCCGTTCCCGACAGTAAGCATATCCAGTTACATGAGGAAAAAGAAGAATCGTAACATGGTGATTCG
>CAZMCL010000004.1:0-2961 GCA_964564375.1 uncultured Methanoregula sp.
GCTGTGCAGTGTGTCAAGGGTGACCTGGTGCTCTTTTACGTTTAAGAGGGCGCATAGTTTGCCGATGATTTGCATGCGGGAGGGGGTTGCACCGTCGTATTTGAGGTTAAACTGAACCTCTCTTCTGGATAAAAGTTCATTTCTTTTATCGCTGGTGATCTCAAAGTCCATCGATATCCTGTAATTATTGGGAACCTGTTTATTTAAACTATGACCCTCAGAGGAGGGATGCGCTCTGCCGGAAAAAAGGCGGTTCTGGAAGAGTGCCTGCCTGTTCGATCAATCATCTGCAGCCTGAACGAACCGGCTGAGATATTCCCGGGCCGTCTGGCGGGCATCCCTTGTAACCGTTCGGAGGACGACTCCTTCATGCGGCTGGCCGTAGAGAACCACCGAACCGAGCGGGGCAGCAATCACCATTGGGATGACCGCCAGGTCCTCTTCCCCGTCTACTAAAATTGTCATGGGTGGATGAGCGACCGCGCTGTCCAGTGCCCGAATCAGGTCATCAGTCAGGCACCCCGCCGGGTTCCTGACCCTCAGGCAGTTATGGGTCAGGTCCGGCATCTTTTTACACGGGGAGCGCATGGTATGGCCATCGATGATGGCGACAGCAGGTGTGATTCCGTTCTTCTGGAGATTGTGGGTAACCACATCCCCCACGGTATAAACCGCCCCATTCTTCAAGTGAGGGAGAACCTCATCGATGGAATGGTATAATGTCCCGAAGGGATCCTTGAAGAGCCGGCGCTGCTCTTCGGGGAGGATGAGCATTCAGCGGACCTTCAGTGCGTACCGGCCAGGGAGCTTGATATTCATCCGTTTTGCGACTTCAGAATTCTCCGGGTCAATGATGACGAGATAACCGGACCAGTCATCACTCAGATTCGTCGTGCCACAGATAACACAGTTCTCGCCGTCAACAACGCGGTGGCAGTCGCGGCAGACCTTTCCCTGTTTCTTCTTATTCGCCGGAGGCATGCTCCTTCCTCTTGCCCTTTGTCTTCTCCGGCCCTTTCTCCTTTACTGTGCCTGAAGACTGGCTTTCTCTCTCTTTCTCCTTTTCGATCTCTTCCTCGAGCCAGAGCGCAGTTCCGAGACCGGCCTGGCGCATGGTAAGCCCGATCTTGCTGTCGCGGGGCTCGCGCTCGTTGAGCGAGAGAGTCACCACGCGGACGCGGACGACGTCGCCAACACCAATATACCGCTTAGACTCCTGGCAGATGAGCCGGGCGTTCTTCTCATCATAGTTGATGTACTCGTCCGAGATCTGGCTGACATGCAGCATTGCATCGATGGGCCCGAGGCTGATAAAAGCCCCGAAACTGGTGGTTTCAACAACCATCCCCTCGATCACTTCCTGCAGTGCGAGCCGGAGAACCATTGCCTCGAACCGGACATCGTAATACACGCCGCCGTCACCGGGAACGAGTTCTCCATCCCCGACATCGAGCACTTTTGTCACGCAGATGAAGATGCCGATCTCCTTATCGATGCTTCCCTCAAGCTGCTCCTGAAGGACTTCAAGAATGACTTTTTCGAGTTTTTCACCAAGACGCTGGGGGGGAACCCGCACCTTGTCCTCAAGCAGTAATTTATGATACATACTTACCTCCGCAATATCTCCAGTTTCTTTTGTTTCCGTAATGAAATTACGCCAATTCCGCGTGCAAACAGCGCTTCCCGCACCCGTCGGTCGTTCGTGACGACAAGGCAGGAATTCTTCGCTGCATACTCAATCACCTGTGCGTCCACGGATGCCGATTTGAGGTCCCCGCTTTCGACCACCGTGCATTGTTCCCCGAGGGACAATCCCCACCGGGCTGCAGCCCCGTCGCGACCTTTTGCCCGTGACAGGCCGGCAAGTTCCCGCATGACACCTGACAGCACCACCGGCTCAAACGAGCCGAGGAGCATCCGGAGTTCATCGAAGAGGTCGATCTGGAACTGAGATGGCATCATCAGCGCGTTGGCGTCCAGCAGGACCTTCACTCGCCCAGCACACCCATCCCGATTAACCGCCAGCGTGCTCCCACCTGCCGGCTCATGGCGATCCGTGATCCGACTTCCGCACATACGGGCCGCTTCAGAGCAATTTCCACGTAATCTTTCTTTGTGTTGGTCACGACACCGACCGTGACCGCAGTACCAACTGATAGCATCAGGGGTTCGGAGTGTTTCAGCGGCTCGATGATGAGTTCGCTGGTTGCCCCGACAACGCGCTCCATGAGGGTGACACTGCATCGGATCTTATCCCAGACCGGCGGCAGTTTTCCCTCGTGGCCAAGAACCTGGCCGGCAAGAGCATCGCTCTTGGTCAGGGCGGGATCGAGTTTTGTCCCGACACCCAGAAGACCCCCCGGTGTTGCTGCTTCAACGATTTTTGAGCCGGCACTGATCGACGTGATAGTTGTAGTGATGGGGATCCACTTGATCCTGTTCTCCACCTGAGTCTGTCTTCCCGGGCGAATCTCGATTTTCTCATCTGCGCGGAGGATGCCCCGAATAAGAGACCCTCCGACGACACCGCCTTTCACGTCCTTCCAGTTACACCCGGGTTTGTTCACATCGAACGACCGTGCAATCAGCATGACCGGCTCGGCATCGGGATCCCGTTCGGGTTCAGGAATTATCTGGTCCAGCGCCTGGACAAGCGCCCCGAGATTGATCCCTTTCTGCGATGAGATCGGGATGATCGGGGCATCTTCTGCAATAGTGCCCTTGATAAATGCCTTGATCTCGTGATAATTGTCCATGGCCTCTTTCTGGCTGACCACATCGATCTTGCTCTGAACGATCACGATCTTTTTAATGCCGACAAGCTCGAGCGCCATCAGGTGCTCTTTGGTCTGCGGCTGCGGGCATTTCTCGCTTGCAGCGATAACCAGCATTGCCCCATCCATCAGGGCAGAACCGGAAAGCATCGTTGCCATCAGGGTTTCGTGCCCCGGGGCGTCAACA
>CAZMCL010000004.1:2971-26398 GCA_964564375.1 uncultured Methanoregula sp.
TCCCCCACAGGCCGGACAATCGGCACTGGTTGAATATGCCTCAGTACCTTCGCACTTCTCGCACCGGTAGAAGGTAGCATCAGCATACCCGAGCCTGATGGAGATGCCGCGTTTGACCTCCTCACTATGCCGGTCGGTCCATGCCCCGGTGAGCGCATTGACGAGCGTTGTCTTGCCATGGTCGACATGGCCGACAACCCCGATATTCACACCGGGAACTGTTACATCATGCAAATGAAATCGAACTCCCTTACTCTATTTATAACGGTCATACTTATACATACCCAGTAACGCCGGACACCGGCGGGGAAATATCACCTTGTTTCTTATTATTAAAGACATCAAAAAAATAATAATTTCATGTGATTTGAAGCATTTTATGAGATTATCCCCCACCTTCGCAGCTTTGGTCGATGTCCTTGAGTGTCTCTTGAAAATCGATACCGGCAGCATACTCCCGCTCTCGCTCGATTTTCTTCATTGCGTCGTCAACGGTGGTTGACGTTGTCTTTTCACTTATTGTTGCCGGTATCAGCTGATCGATGCGGTACAGGAGATTCGTGCTGTCCAATTCGGCAAACGTATCGCCTTTGGTCTGTTCGATGCGCAGGATTTTGCCGGTAGTACCAGTCCTTGGGTACCGAACCGTCATACCAAGTGCAATCTCTTCTGCTAACATAGCAGAGAATGATGGTTATTCCCAGATATAAGCATTCTCATCCCTCGAAACAATGATTTTTACGAGGAAAAAAATTGACTCTGATATTACTGAATTGCCAATCCCTGCATCACGGCAGATTCCGGTACGTCAAACTGGCTGTTCGTCCCGACGATCTGGTACTTGCCGGTAGTCTGCACATCATAGGAATTCCCTGTTGTTGAATAGGGGACGATGAACTCGCCATTGATGCTTGCCTGGCAGTAGGTGAAATTCCTGCCGGTATTTGATACAACCGGCACTTCGATGATACCGTTGCCTTTAATCCGTGCGCCTTTAACATATTCGAAAGTCTTGACGTATTTCACATCGGCCACGGGAGAATTGAAGACATTGGTGGGCGATTCATGGACCAGGCGATAATGCCGGAGAGCGGGAACCGTATCGATGGGTGCGATTATTGACGGGCTTAATATGGTGGCATAGGATCCCAGAGGGGCGTTCTGGTTATATGCATCTGCCTTCTGTTGTGCTGTAGTTGTATTCATCTGGATGGCGTTGGTCATGACCGGAAGTGTGAAACCGGATACTTCCGGGCCGGCATATTCGATGTAATAAACCGTGGAAGGTTCGGTCATCGAACCATCGAAATTATGCAGCCGTGAGATGGTTGTCAGGTAATAGTCCTGGGTGTTGAGCAGGGCTGGCTGGAAATTGCTCATCGTGTCGTCAACCGGCGTCAGAATTGTCATCTGGTACGGATCGGCCGAGACAGAGTTGTTGTACCATGTTGCCATTGCCCAGAATTTGCCGGAGTCCATCTCGATGTCCGTCATGATGTACCGTGTTCCCAGAAGGTCTGCGATACTATTCGTGGTTTCCTCGGACGTTGACATAAAGTACGCCGCAGCTCCATTATCTCCCGCAACGCCCTGCTGGAAGGGATTGGCATTGGGAATTCGTTTGGCAATGTACGTGATCAGGTGACCGTAGTCCCACCAGGACATGACCCCGTACGCTTCCGAAGGATAATCAAATGTGGTTTTATCGTAGATCCTATTGTAATCGAGACCTGGGTCGGGCGTATTACTCTCCATCCATTCAAGCGACTCTTTCCAATCTGAATTCATCTGGTACCCGACTGAGGATGAGTTGGTGTAGGTTAATGACACGGAAGTATAGACAAAGAGCAGACTGATACCGACAATAGCAATAGTTGCTGCAATGACAAGATAATTCGGCATCGACGCGCCCGAGCTTTTCTTTGAACTCCGTTTTCCCTTTTTACTGTGAGTGCCCGCGCCCCCATGTTCATCCTGGTTTTTTTGTGTACCGGGTTCAGTCTCCTTATGCGTTAGAAGTAACCGCCGGAGTTCCGGGCTGCAATGCCCGATGACAAAACTCACACTTACTGCGGAGAGTAAGGCAATATTTACTGCAAGATAGTATTCATACCTGACATGCTGGATGGTGGATGCCAGCATGATGAGCGACCAGATGAGGGCAAATACATGCTCCGGGTGCTCATTTCGGGTATTCTTGTAGATCATGACAAGGATGCCGGTAACGAGAAGCAAAAGCCCGTAATTGAACGTTACCCACGCCATTTCCACAGACCACCCCCGGGCTTCCTGGACGGTGTTGGTGACCGGCCCCTGTCCGAAGAATGAGAACATGCTGTTAATGAGCAGGTCATAGATCTGCGGGCTTAAGACATACAACAGGATCGCAAAGAGGATGCCACAACCCGCGAGCACTGCAGGATAGAGAATTTTTTGCCTGCCTTTCAGGTAAACCTGAATGAGATAGAGCAGACCGCTTCCACCGATCATCGCGATATAGGCAAAGATGTGCCCGATCGTGTAAGCGGACAGGTTAATGCCCTCGTTCCTGAAGCCGAAAGCTGCAAGACCGACAATAGCGATGATGAATATGGTGGCATTGATCACGAGTAGGTATTCACTCGTCCGGTTTCGGTAGACATCAATCACGAACTGGATCACCGTGAAGATCCCTGCTATCATGGCAAAGAGGATCATCGTCGGCATTACGAAGAGGCCAAGCAGGTAGGCGATACCGGCAAGACACGAGAAGAGGAGTGTCTTTTTGTACGTTGCGAAGTTCTTTAGATCCGTCGTCTTGTCTTTTACTGAAAGGAGTGCATACATATAGAAAAGGCAGAAGAGTGTTGAAAACAGGACTTCAGCAATATGGTGGTCTATATACCCGTAGAATGACCGGTAGAAGAACTGGCCGGAAACGATAGCAGTGAACCCGGAAGCAAGGAGTCCCGTCTTCCAGTCTCCACAGGTTTTCCCGACGTAATACATCACGGCAACTGTTGCCGCACCCAAGATTGGCCCGACCAGAAGAGCGATGCTGATGATTTCAGGGCGTGTGGTTGCGCCAGCGATCATGCAGAAAAAGGCGATGATCATCGGGAACAGGGGCCCCCAGTAGATATTCGACCCGAATGGGTACAGGGTCATGGGATCGAACCATGCATACTGCAGATTATTTGCAAGCATCTGCTCTGTCTGGCGGAGGTTGTAGAGCGGGTCATCGCTTGCCACCATTGATAGCAAGTCAGTATTTCCTCCCATTGCAAACATCGGCAGGAGACGAAGCCATAGGGCAAAAAGCGAGAAAAAAGCCACAAGCCCGAAGATTAAATAAGAACGATGATTTTTCAGATCGAACGCCACCATGAAATCAACCTTTTCTTCATTACTATAATTCGGCTGTCCTCATTAATAAATATGGTAAAACTACACAATGCGTTCTAATTCGGCCTCAAACTGGCGCGATTTCTCCTTCCAGCTATAATTCTCAAGATTGATAGAATACGTGGCAGGATTTTCCATCAGTGTCCTGATTTGGGCAATGTACTCGTCCTGTGTCCGGTATACCCGGAGGTGAGGCCCCCCGATACGCGTCACATCCGGGATCGGTCGCATAATGATGGGTTTTCCGCACGCCGAATACTCAAAGAATTTATTGGGAAGGGCGATATCACCCCATTGCGGGGGGGATAAGGGAATCGTGCAGGCATCCATGCAGGCAATATAGCGGGGCAGCTCATGGTATGGTTTCGTGCCGGTAAATATCACCCGATCAATAACGCCCAAATCCTCTGCCAGTGACCGGAGTTCGTTGTCGTAACCGGTGAAAAGAGATCCCCCTACTATCAGCAACCGTGTTGCCGATCGGATATGCAGGATTTCCGGAAGGGCACGGATCATCTCATCCAGTGCATACCAGCGCTCAATACTGCCGGAAAACCCGATCACAAATTCATCCCCGCCTATGCCGAGTTCCCTTCGGGCACCCCCTCCATCCATGGGCCTGAAAACATCTGTATCAACGCCATTGGTAATCAGATCGGCAGAAAACCCAAGCCCGTTAAGCTTTTCAACCAGCGATGGAGAAACCGTAGTGATCCTGTCACACCGCGAGAGATTATACCGGGTTATTGCCCATACGCTTTTCCGGACCAGTTCCTGCAGAAATGAATTTTTGAAGTATGCTGCAGCAGAGTCCGGAAACCAGTCCTTGAGATCGAATAAGACCGGAACACCATATCTCTTTGCAGCATGTATTACCGCAGTTCCTGCCAGGACATTTGCTGCGACGATTACATCGAATCCCCCGTCTCTGACGAGCTGGTTGAACCGGTAGAAGTGATATGGGGCATTGAACGTGTAATGCAACAAAGGGCTTTGAATGGAAAACTGGGTTGCCTCCTCGACTTTTAAACGTGTTGGGCGTACCTCACACCTGCTGACATGAAAGTGCGCAACATGCACGTCATGACGTGTTGCCATATCTTCGAAGATATAGTGGTGTCGGGAAGGTATTGGGTGGTGGATGTAGTCCTGGGTGGATACGAGGAGGATTTTCATGGATTATCTCGCTCCTTCATAAAGGCATGATTTCGGGATTTCAGGCCGGGTATTTTTCATGTGTGCGGTTGGCAGCGAGTTGCCTAGGGAGATCACGGATCTTCGCTGGTGAACCGACAGCCAGCATATAATCCGGTACATCCCGGGTTACGACAGCACCGGCGGCGACCAGAGCACCTTCTCCGATGCACACCCCCGGAAGGAGTGTTGAATTGGCACCTATCACAGCCCCTTTCCTGATATATGGCCCCTTCAATCCCCCGATGCGGATTGGAGGGTAACGGTCATTTGTTAGAACGGCGTTCGGACCGATAAACACGTTATCTTCTACGGTGGTATCGATGGGAATATAAACCATGCTCTGAATACTCACATGGTTTCCGATTCTGCAGTTTCCTTCGATGACCGTGGCGGTGCCAATAGCAACTAAGTTGCCAATAGTGGTTTTTTCCCGGATAATGACATTATGGCCGGTCTGAAAATCATCTCCGATAACCACATCACAGTAGATAACTGATCCACTCCGTATAATAGCATTTTTTCCAATTGTGGTGCCGGTAAATTCTGCTTTTGAAAGATTATCCCGGGAGGGAAACCCGAGAGTTACCGGCTCGAAGATTTTTGCACTCTCCCCAATGTAATTCCTGCCATATTCTCTCATTCAACTGTCACGCTCTTTGCAAGATTTCTTGGCTTATCCACATCACATCCGATGGCAGCTGCGGTATAATATGCGAGGAGCTGGAGTACAACAAGGGCGCAAAGCACCTGAGCGAATACCGGGCCTTCAGGTATTCCGATGAATATATCGGCGATATCCGCAAGCTCGGTATCGGTTCCACTTCCAATCGCAATTACTGGCGCACCCCTCGCTTTCATCTCTTTGATATTGGAAACCATCACACCATACGTCTCTCCTTCCATACAGAGAGCAATCACCGGAGTCTCGGTGGAAAGGAGTGCAAATGGCCCGTGTTTTAGCTCCCCGGCAGCATACCCTTCAGCATGGATGTAGGAGATCTCCTTCATCTTGAGTGCTCCCTCAAGTGAAACCGGATAAAATGGCCCACGCCCGACATAAAAAATACCTGATGCACCCTTGCACAGGTTGACCGCGTCCGTGAGATCCATGAGGAGTACTTCCTCTATAGCCTGGTGGGCTCGCTGGAGCATATCATCGCATTTCCTGCCACAAAGGCAGTTTGCAATCTGCATGAGAACCGCAAGCTGCGCAACAAAGGATTTGGTTGCGGCGACACTGATCTCGGGACCTGCCCGCATGAAGATAGTAGTATCCGCGGTCCTGCTGATGGTACTTCCGAGCACATTAGTGATGGCCAGTGTCCTGCAGTTGTGGGCTTTTGCCTGACGGAGAGCCATTAGGGTATCCGCGGTTTCACCGGATTGTGTTATCCCGATAACAAGCCCCTCGAATGGTGGCGGGAAATACCTGAACTCTGATGCATATTCCATCCGGACGGGTATCCTGCAGGATCCTTCGAGTAGGTACTTGAAGATGAGGCCTGCATTATACGACGATCCGCATGCAACAACCGTGATGAATCCGGGATTTGCGAGAATTTTTGGCAGTGCCTCCATATCAACAGATTGGACTGTGTTGAAGAATGCGAGAGGTTGTTCATATATCTCCTTGAGCATGAAATGCGGGTATCCACCCCTTTTCACATCCTCGAATGACCAGTCGATTAATTCCACTTCGCGGGTGACAGCTTTACCCTGATTGAATATCTCAACCTTCCCCCGGGTGATAGAGGCAACATCGTCGTCTTCAAGAAACAGTGCCCGCTCGGTATGTTCAATGAGGGGGGTCATATCCGAAGCGGCAAAATTCTCCCCGTCACCGATGCCGATAACCAGCGGGCTTGCCTTTCGTGCCACAACCAGGCGGTCTTCTGTGGGAGTCATGACAAGGATGGCGTAAGACCCTTCGAGTAACGGCAGGACTTCCTGGACTGCCCCGAGCAGGTCAGGTCTCCTGTGATATGCCTCTTCAATGAGATGAACGACAACTTCCGTATCCGTATCCGATTTGAATGTATGGCCGCGGACAAGCAGCTGGCGTTTGAGTTCGCTGAAATTTTCAATGATGCCGTTATGGACAAGTGCGATTTCCCCAGTACAATCCTGATGGGGATGGGCATTGGCATCATTGGGGATACCGTGCGTTGCCCACCGGGTATGTCCTATCCCTGTTTTTCCTTTCAGGAGAAGAGCAGCACCTGCATTTTCAGAGATCCGCCCTTTATGCTTGTCGAGATAAAGTGCATTCCCAATCGTGGCAATACCAAACGAGTCGTAGCCGCGGTATTCGAGTTTTTTCAAACCTTCGACAATGATCGGGGCTGCGTCACGCCGACCGATATACCCGACAATTCCACACACGTTATACCACCGTGGATCCGTCCGGAATGATCCGTGACGTGATACGACTCTGCCCCTCAATTGTGACATTATTGCCCAGTATTGAATTCCGGTACGTTGAGAACGGCCCGCTTACCACGGTATCACCAAGAATCGCCCCGAATTCTGATCGGATGGCAGAACCCTCGATCTCCATCAGGCCGGTTGATGTGGAAGCCGATGTGTGATCGGCAAGCAGGCATCGTTCACCGATGATGGTGTTCACTATTCGTGAATGCGACCCGATTGATGTATCATCCATAATGAGGCTGTCGCCAAGCAGGGTGAAGGGTTCAAGGGTAACCCGGGAACCAATACTGGTATCGGGCAGGATACAGCAATTCGGCCCGATTGTGCAATCATTCCCGATCACTACAGGTCCGGTAATGACTGTGTTAGGCCCGACGGTGGTTCCTTTTCCGATATGCACAACACCCTGAATAACAGCCTGCCTGCTGGTGACCCCCTCCCTTGCAGGGGGGATCTGGTGCAACAGGCGACGATTCATTTTCAGGAGGTCCCATGCGAAGATCGCATCCTGCCAGTCGTCCGCTGGAATGCCCTGCACCCGGATCCCCTTTTGGATCATGGCAGCTATTGCTTCGGTGAGGTCATTTCCCTGGATGTGGGAGAAGATCTCCTTTTTGAGCGAGTATATTCCGGTACTGACCATCAGGCTTTGGGCATGCTCCGGCTTTTCCACGATCTCGGTGACATATCCGTCCTGTAGCATCACCACCCCGAAATTAGAGGGGTTCGGGTGTTCCCGCACCAGCATCGCATTCGATTTACCGGTAATCCTGGCAATGGAATGCGGGTCGATGTAATTATCCCCGGGCAGGACAAGGAAATCTCCTTTTATCTTTGACTCTGCGCACTGAAGCGCATGGGCTGTGCCCAGTTGTTTTGGCTGGATGACGACCTCAACGGGAATCTCGAGCTGGTTCAAGAACCGGATTACCTGTTCCTTCCGGTAACCCACGACTACGATGATATCACGGATGCCGTTTTTAAGAAGGGCATCAATGACGTATTCGATGATCGGCCGGTTTGCAACCGGGATCAGCGCTTTCGGCCGGCTCCTTGTTAACGGCCGCACCCTCTTTCCCTCTCCTGCTGCTAGAATAACTGCCTGCATAATTCTCCTACCGGATTATCGCTTTATCTCCAATACATCCTTCAATATACGAGTTTGGCCCGAAAAGGGCGTTGCTGCCAATCATTGAACCTACGTTGACCGAGCAGTTGATACCAAACTGTACGCCATCGCCGACAATGGCACCAAATTTTTTCCTTCGTGTATCCTTTCCGCAGATCCTCACCGTGGCGCGATCGTGACGCAGGTTGGCAATCTTGGTCCCGGCCCCGAAGTTGCAGCCCGAACCGATGACCGAATCCCCTATATAATTAAAATGCGGAATTTTTGTCCCACTCATAATGATGGAGTTTTTCAGTTCGGAGCAATGCCCGATATGACAGTCATCGCCAATGCTGGTTGCCCCACGGATATATGCATGGGGGCCTATACGGCAGTTCTTCCCGATGATGCAGGGGCCTTCAATATACGTACCGGTTTTAATAATGCTCCCCTCCCCGATAATGACAGCGCCTTTAAGAGATACCCCATCTTCGATGGCTCCGTTATTAACTGACGGCATGGCTCCCATCAGGGTTGCATTGGCATCGAGCATGTCCCATGGATATCCCACGTCCATCCAGTACGACATGTGATAGGCCTGCAGCATTTTTCCTGCAATCAGTTCAGAAAGGGAATCGGTGAGCTCCAGTTCTCCTCTTGGTGATGGTCGAACCTGATCGATAATCTCGAAGATATCCGTGGTGAACAAGTAAACCCCGGCGTTGATGAGGTTGGACCGGGGTTTTTGAGATTTCTCCTCAAGTGATGTGATCAGGTTGTTCTCGGTAAGCACCACGCCGTAATCCTGCGGGTGATCGGTTGCGCTCACTCCCATGCAGGGAGAAGATCCGCGGGATAAATTCGCGATATCTTCGGATTTGATGATCATATCGCCGTTCAGGACAAGAAACGTGTCCGTCACGAGTTCTCGGGCTGCCCGGACGGCATCTGCAGTTCCGTTCTGTTGGCGCTGAGGTGCATACCTGACTTGAATCCCCCATGCAGATCCATCTCCAAAATGCCTGCGGATCTCCCGCTCCCCATAACCAACGACAAACACAAAATCGGTGATCCCGGCGTCGCGGGCGGCAAGTACGAGGTGCTCCAGCATCGGCCGGTTGGCAAGCGGGAGCATCACCTTAGGACGCTTCGCCGTGAGAGGGCGCATCCGCTTCCCCTCCCCTGCAGCGAGAACGACACATTCCATACGTACAGCTCTCCTTACAACATTTAAGCAGTTTTCCCCTGCTTTATCCGGTCTTTGGCTTTTGCCAGCAGTGTCTTTGCATTCTGCAGGTTTTTTCCTTCTGCGGTGATACGAATCTTCGGTTCTGTCCCGCTTGCCCGGATCAGATACCATCCATCCTCCTCAGAAACCCGTATTCCGTCCGTGGGGCTTGTTGCCCCAAGTGCCTGTAATGTTTCCCTGGCAGACTGGCTTGCGAACGATTCCCTGAGGATGGGGTAGGATGGCATTGCATCGATCTTTTCTGCCACATCCCACCGTGATGCAATCTCGCAAAAGAGGGCTGCAGCAAAGGGGCCATCAGGGCAATAAGAGATCTTCGGGAAGATCCATGCACCCGAAGGCTCTCCGCCTATGTCCCCCCAAGAGAGGAGTTTTTCAGAAACATAGGCATCCCCGACGGGAGTCCGCCGAACTTCTGCAATCTCATCAATGATCATTGATGCGTCGCTGGTCGTGACAACGCGCTTTGCATCCAGATACCCGGCAAAGAGCATCAGGAGATGATCCCCGTTGATATACCTGCCTTTGTTGTCAAAGGCCATCATACGGTCAGCATCTCCATCGTGAACAACGGCACAGTCAGCACCGGTTTTCCTGATCATTTCGCTGATATATCCAAGATTCTCTTTCAATGGCTCAGATGGACGGGCGAAATGTCCTGATGGATTGGCATTCACAGTGATAATCTTGACACCGGCATCTCTAAGAAGCGATGGGCTGAGCATGCACCCGGCCCCGTTTCCGCAATCGAGTACAACTGTGAGGGGGCGCTCAACATTCGTCAGCTTCAGGATCGCCTCCTTGTGAGATGACAGGGCGTCTGTTACTCTCTCTCCGCCTTGGTGTTTCCAGTCAGTCCAGTGAGTGGTTTTGAGCAGATCCTCCATCTCAACCTGCTGTTCGCGGGTGAATGATGATCCGTCCGGGTTGAAGAGTTTGAGGCCGTTGTATTCTTCGGGGTTGTGGGAAGCGGTAATCATACATCCCGCATGTACATTGCGGGTATAGTACGCCACCGTTGGCGTGGGAACCATCCCGCAGAGGTAAGCAGTCCCCCCGCTCCCGAGGATGCCGGAAACGACCAGATGTGCCAGCAGGGGGCTGGTTGTGCGCGTGTCTATGCCGACCAGCACATCATTTGACCGGTGTGCGAGCGCTGAACCAACCCTGAGCGCAGTTTCAATCAGGAGCTGATCGAATTTTCTTCGTATCCCCGAGGACCCGAAAAGCATAGTGAGGTATTGGTTTACCCATAACATGATATTACCGCTTGTGCGGTGTTTTTTTGTTGTGAAAAGAGTACTTACTCAGTCCCCGTACGGGCACCAGTGATCCAATTCGTTCAGCCGTGCCACCCCAGCTGCGGACGGGCCGATGCAGATGATCTTTTTATTATTTGCATACTTGGCAATGATTTCCCCGGTTCCCTGATCAATAAGCCCTTCTCCGCCAATGAGGATCACTTCTGCGGCAGATGGATCCATGGTGATCGACACCCCTCTTATAGATTCGAGAGAGTGTATCGTACCCACAATAAAGACCTGTTTGCCTTGCAGCTCCGCTGCCAGATCTGTCCCGCAGGCTTCATGTGATGAACTGGCACACGGGCGCAGGGTCCGGGCAAGGCAGAAAAATCCCGTTGCAACATTGATAATTGCGCAGGCTGCACCCCTCACTTCGGGTGCATCAAGTGGCGCTCCAAACATGAAGGAAATTTTTGTGCAGGCACAGATCGGGTCAAAGGTGGTGAACACTCCTTGTTTTCTCCCGAACTCTGCAGTCATGCAGGCACCCTTCTCGTACCGGCAGTTCACTGCATCCGGATCCACATCCAGCTGGACACCTCCATCGGAACATCCGGAATGTTCCAGTATTGTTTCGAGTTTTTGTACGGATTCGATGATAATATCCATTAAATCACATCCGTGGGTCGTTGAGAACCACCCGGGCCGGGCTCCCGTCAAGGCCGGTTAACCGCAGGGGAAGGGCAACCATCTCATAGATCCCTTCTGGCACTCCTTTCAGATCTAGGAGTTCGATAATGATGCAGTTATTCTTCAGCAGGTAACGATGGACGTTGCCATCACAATTATAGGATTCTATCGAAGGTGAATCAATGCCAACGCATGTGATCCCACAGGAGACCAGATACTCTGCTGCCTCCAGACTTAATGACGGATACTCTTCACTAAATGAGTTTTTCCCAGAGAAGGAAGTCCTGATCAGGATGCGTCTTTCCCTACCGATCCTGCCCTCAAGATGTTTTCGGGAAATGAGTCCGTTGGTTTCAAAGATTTCCACTACCCTGCAGGTGCCGATAAGGCTCTCCAGCGGGATGCAATCAATGGTATTTCCGGTTTTGAGATAGTGGTTTGGAGCATCGATGTGTGTGCCGGTATGCGAACTCAGGTGCAGGTCACTTATCAGGTATTGCCCTTGATCCTTCTGGTCAAATGACGGTTCGATATCCCCCGGATAAACGATCATCCCCGTTACAAGGGGGCGGGTCACATCATAATACCTCATGTGACATCTCCGTCCCAACCAAATCTCCCTATCAGGGGCACAAAACGGACGCCCCCGTGATGTCTCTCATCGAGATGATCTCCCCGCTTTACCACCTCTAAGAGTTCCTGAATATCTCGACTCCCGACCGGTGCAACAAGTCGGCCTCCCTCCGCAAGCTGATCGATAAGGGGCTGTGGGATTTGGGGCGTTGCAGCGGTAATGATGATTCCATTATACGGGGCGGCTGCCGGATGGCCAAAAGTGCCATCCCCTATAACCACTTCCGCATTGGCAATGCCCAGCGTTTCGAGGTTCGACCGGGCAAGATCTGCCACAGACGTTATTCGTTCGATGGTAATCACGTGTTTTACCAGCGCTGCGAGGATTGCTGCCTGATACCCGCTGCCTGCCCCGATCTCAAGAATCCTATCTTCCGGTTTTGGCTCCAGAAGTTCGGTCATCAGGGCAACGATATATGGCTGGGAGATAGTCTGGCCATTGCCGATGGGCAGGGGATTATCGTCATATGCTGAACGGTCATAGGGCGGGGGAATGAAAACGTGGCGGGGAATCTCCCGCATTGCTGCGAGAATCCGGGGATTTTTTATCCCGCGGGCAGCGATCTGGCGCTCCACCATCCTGAAGCGTTCATCTGCGCGGGAATATTCAGTCATAACATCTCGTTAAAATCCGGATTTTTCTGCAACATCAATCGATGCATCGATTTGTTTCTGGAGGCTGTCCGGCAGGCCTGCGATTTTCACATCAAGGAAACCGCGGATGATCGTGGCGGTAGCTTCATCCTCGTTGAGTCCGCGTGCCATCAGGTACTCGATCTCGTCTTTTGCCAGCTTTCCGACAGCTGCTTCATGGGAGAGTTCAGTACCGACAACCGAACCTTCGATCTCCGGAATGGCATAGATAACGCCGTCTTTAAGGATGAGCCCTTTGCATTCAAGATGCCCGCGCGTACCTGTAACTTTTCCATTGATATGCCCGCGGGAGATGATGGTCCCCCCCTGGGTAATCGCTCGGGTGATAAGTTCAGCACTTGCCCCAGGTGCTTCAAGGACAGCACGGGAACCAATATCTATATGCGATCCCGGGGTGGAGACCACGATGCTGCTGAACCGGGCAACGGAATTGGCACCTTTGAGTGTTGCTGTCGGGTACATCTGAATTTTTTTTACCGGCTGCATGCAGACATAGTTGGAGAGGAAGACTCCATTCTCCTCCACTATGGAAGCACTTCGGGGCTGCACCTCAATCTCTTCACCCCAGTAATGGATCATTGTAAAACTGATTTTGGCGTTCTTCTTTACGTAAAATTCCGAGATACCGTAATGTGCACCGCCTTTCCCTACATGAGCACCGCTCGCACAACCGGAGATGATGTGGAGTTCAGCACCCTCCTCGGCGATGATGATATTATGGACATGCTGAATACTGTCCTTGCCAAGGAAGAGGCACGTCTGGATTGGCATGATGTTATTTGAGCCCTTGTGAGCGATGATGACATATCCGTTAGGGTCTTTCTGTGCTGCTACATAGCGAGTAACATCATCTTTTTCCTGAGATACGACCTTCCAGGCATAATCCTTCAGCCAGTCGTACTTCTCCATTGCCCGCTTGTAGGGGAGCACCTCGATGCCGGACTCCCCGCATTCGGCATGAACTACGTCCTGGTCAATCTGGAGGAAACTCCCGCAGCGGCTCTTCATTGCGAGATCGATCCCTGCCTGGGAGAGACGTTCCTGATCGTCTTTCGAAAGTTCTGGGACTTTTACAGGCTCCGGCATTCAAGACACTCCTTATACCCACGCTGTTTGATCTCTTTTAAAATCTCCCGGGGGTTCCCGTGGCACTGGATCTGTCCGTTGCACATCACATGGCCCTTGTCGGCATCGATGTAATCGAGAATATATCCCGTATGGGTAATGACAAGTCCGCTCTTCTTCCGGTTGATAATATGCTTGTCCTTCTCAAGGAGGGTACCGATGGTCGTTCCTATGAGAGAGATGTTCTCGAGATCCACACCGCTTTCCGGTTCATCGAGCATGACAAAGTCCGGGTTCTGTATCATCAGCTGCAACACCTCGCTGCGCTTGATCTCCCCCCCGGAGAAACCTTTGTTGATATCCCGTTCCAGGAACTTGTCCATATGGACGGTCTTTGCCAGCTCGGGTATGTTCTCATCCTTGGTCCGCGAGATGGCTGTCAGCATCTTGCTCAGCTTGAGGCCTGAGATAGTCGGTGGGCGCTGGAACATCATACCGATGCCCCGCTGTGCCCGTTCATGGGCGTGCATCATGGTTACATCTTCCCCTTTGAAGAGGATCTGCCCCTTGGTAATCGCATAATTGGAAAAGCCCATGATGGTCATGAGGAGGGTTGTCTTGCCGGAACCGTTGGGGCCCATGAGCACGTGTGTCTCTCCTCCCCCAATGAAGAGGTTGATGTCGTGCAACACCTCCTTGTCACCGACATTAACTGACAAGTTCTTGATTTGCAGCATAAAATTCTCACACACTGTATGTCCATTGCCCCAATTAACGCTTTTGACGTGAACAACCCCTTCACAAAACGACACCCTTTAACTGATCCATGGGAATAGTACAGTTCAGGACAGTACGCTATGCACCCTGAAAAAGTCCGGAACAAGGAAGGCAAGGCGCAAGTCAGGAAAGGAACCCGGAACGCCAACGAGAGTCATGTCGTTCCTGAATCTCTGGAGATTAGGCCGTTTGTGAACCGTATCATCTGTGGCGATTCCGAGCAGGTCCTCTCCCGCATACCGGACCAGAGTATCGATCTCATCATTACATCTCCCCCCTATAACTTCGGGCATTCGTATGCGCAGGACCCGCATGACGACACCCATGAATGGAACGAGTATTTCGCTACCTTCCTCGCTGTCTGGAAAGAATGCGACAGGGTTTTAAAACCCGGTGGCAGGATTGCCGTGAATGTCCAGCCGCTCTTCTCGGATTATGTACCCACCCACCACATCATCTCCCGGCAGCTGGCATCCCTGGGACTCCTCTGGAAAGCGGAGTTCCTCTGGGAGAAGAACAATTATAACGCAAAATTCACGGCATGGGGCAGCTGGAAATCGCCCTCTATGCCGTATATCAAATATACATGGGAGTTCATCGAGGTGTTCGACAAGATTAGCCATAAAAAGACCGGAAATCGCGAGAATATCGATATCACCGCAGAGGAATTCAAGGAATGGGTCAAGGGAAAGTGGTCGTTTCCGCCGGAAACGAGGATGAAGGATCATGGTCATCCTGCGATGTTCCCTGAGGAACTCCCCCGGCGACTCATGAAACTCTTCTCCTACAAGGATGATATCATACTCGATCCCTTCAACGGGGCCGGTACAACCACGCTTGTCGCATATAAACATAAACGGCGTTTTATCGGGATCGATAATTCCCGGAAGTACTGTGAAACAGCGCTCGAACGGCTGGAGAACTGTACCGGCAACGAAAACCCGGAAGCCCGCTATCCGGCGCCCGCGTTACTTGTTTTTGACTAAAAAAGGCTAATGAATATCACACCGGCATATTTGCTTTTATGTACTCGAAAACTCCTTTGCGGTCGTATTCATGGCTGATGATGTAGTTGTGGACTATGATATATTTTTCATATTGTGAAAACAGCTGACGGTAGGTTCGAAGGGAATCATTGTAGGCAGAAACCCGGGCATTGTGGGTGGTAACAAGAGCATTGTATTCCCGCACATTGCCAGCGCTCCTGAGGTGCTGCATGCGGCTCTCCATTTCGAGAATTTCCTGCTGTTTTGCTTTGAGTTCTGCCTCGATAGCGCGTAGACGGGGCTCCAGTTCCTTTGCTCTCTCCTCGGATTGCACGGTCATGTCATAGATGAACCTGGTCTCCGCACAGCGAGTGTAGGTTTTGGTGCCATCTCCAATAGGAATAACTATAGGTTCCGATTTGAGCGACACCTCATTTCCCAGTTTTTCTGTCACGACGCCCACGTACGAGACATTGGTGGTCTCAAGGAACGTATAGCTGGTATCCATGAACCGGCAGTCTTCAGAACCGACTCCCAGCGCCATATGGTTTTCCGGACCAAAGGAAAGGAGGGCAACAGCGTATCCTTCGCGGGAAAGGAGACCGGCAAGAAGGAGGCTCTTGTCATCACAGTCACCGGCCCGGTCAACCACCGTCTCGACCGGAAATTTTGCCGGGTTTTCTTCCAAAGTCTCGTACTGCAGGGACTGGACGTAGACTGTTATCAGTTCAAGGTATTCATCGTTATTAAGATCCTGTTCGATCCTGATCTTCCGAAAGCCGGTAAGAAGATCCAGGTATAGTGGCTCCTGGGCCGGATCATCCACCATTGCCCGGTAACTGTCGGTAATCCAGATGTTTTCGGAGATGTTTCCGATAATCGTGACTGATTTATCAGCGTTCTTTGCTCCTTCATACACCGAACCGTTCACTAAAACGGAGATTGTTACTGTCCTGTCCTGAAATGGGTATGAACTGGTAATGAAGACCGGTGGCTGACCGGAGACGGCCAGATCAATCCGTGGTGTGACCACCTGGTCTTCCGGGAAAAGGATCCCTGCCAGAAGAACTGCCGTAACCACAAGGACTGCGATAACAAGGGCTGTTATGGCTGCCTGGAGTACCTTGCCGGTCACGGCATTCTCTCCCAATGGTCATGGTGTGTTGCGTCAACAACTTTTTTTATCTCCGCTATCGAGTCGATGGTCAGGTCTGGCAAGATTGCAGATCTTTTGACCATCTCCTCGCGATATTTACCCGTCCTCACGAGAATGCCCCGTAGGCCGGCGTCCTGGGCCCCCCCGACATCGGTAGAGATGTCGTCCCCGATCATAACCGCCTGAGCCGGGCTCAGGCCCATGTCTTTGAGCGCAAGGTCAAAGAATGCCCCTGATGGTTTCCCCATCAGGATAGCCTTTTTCCCGGTTGCACATTCGAGTGCAGTCACAAAAGGCCCGGCAGAGAGCGAGAGCCCGTCAGGTGCCATCCAGTAGCGGTCCCTCTCAAGTGCAATGAGTTCAGCTCCTCCCATCAGATCCCGGAACGCAGCATTCAGCTTCGCATAGGTGAACTCGTCTCCTGCATCGCCCACGATGATAAGGTCTGTCCGTTGTGGGGAAGTTTTTTGGTTTTCTTGGGGAAAGTCCCGGTCAACATCTCCGGTTACCAGAAGCCGGTAGTGGTGTCTTCCGGTACTTTTCAGATATGCAACCGCAGCAATTGCCGGTGTGAAAATCAAGGATTCCGGTATAGGGAGTCCCATCTGGGAGAGTCGCTTTGCAATTGTATGCCTGCATCTTCTGGTGGTGTTTGAAACAAACCGGTACGAATACCCGTTCTCTATCAGAAAATGGATTGCGCTTTCTGCACCTTGGATGGCAAAGTCTCCGGTATACATAACTCCGTCAAGATCAATCAGGAATCCCCGGATATCACTCAACGATCCCAGCCCCAAAGAACAGGATCGACCTGTGTGTTACAGCGCTGCCGGCACATCTCACTATTGTGTTCTGATGCCTGCAGCATTTCTTTTTTTGTGTTCGGTCGTGCGTTTCCTGGCCCGGCATGAGATAAGACCCTCTGTTGAAAGAGTGTGATCATGGTGCCATCTGGCCAATGCTGATGAACCTGATGTTTCCTGTCACTTTCACACTGCATGGCCGGGAGTTTAATTATCTGAATTCTGGATTCTTCTGCAGGCAATGTCTGCAACACATCTCCCCCAACGGACTGGAATGCTCTGGCAGCAGCGTATCCAGAGCATGCGTGAATATGAGATCGTCCGGGATGGGAATGCCTTTTGCACAAATTTTTCCTCATCCTTTGTATTATCCTCCGAATATGAAGAAGCTCGGCGTTTTCTCGAGTCCCTGCTCACCCAATATGAGGGGATGTCATTCAATTCCGTTTTTGATGGCCGGGAAGTGGTGAACGACGGGGGCACCTGCGTTGTGCAAAAAAGCCGGCATGCGCTGTCTCATCGCCCCGTTGATACCGGGCGCTTCAGAGATGAAATAACACAAGACCTCACCCTCGTGCATGGGATCGGTCCGGCTACCCAGAATAAGCTGAAGACGCGGGGATATGAAACCATCAGTGATCTTTGCCATCACCCGCGATACCATACTGGTGCAGAGGAGGTACTGTCCTGCCTTACCGATGGAAACACGGGCGAGATCATGAACCTCATAGGTGGCCGACATTCGCGATCGCACCGCAGTATTCTTGGTACGGCCGGGATGCATGACCCGGATGATTTTGTCTTCTTCGATATCGAAACGCTCGGACTCTTCAGCCGCCCCATCATTCTTTTTGGCGTAGGATCGATAGAAAACGGGCAACTATCCGTAAACCAGTACCTGTTGAGGGATGTTGAAGAGGAGCAGGCGGCCTTACTGGCAACGGTCGATCATCTCTCCGGGGATCACCCGGCACTTGTCACCTTCAACGGGAAGTCGTTCGATCTCCCCTACCTAGCAGATCGCCTGGCTTACTACGGCCTCGGGTCTCCGGGGGATATCCCCCATTATGATATGCTGCATTTCAGCAGGAAGCGGTGGAAAGGAGAGCTCCTGTCGCTTCGTCTGACCGCTCTTGAAAAAGAGATCCTTGGTATAAGCCGGACCGATGACGTCCCCGGTCAGATGGTTCCGGAATTCTACGAAACTTACCTGCGGAGCGGGAACTGCGGGCCGCTTGTTCCCATTCTTGATCATAACCAGCAGGATGTGGTCTCGCTCGCTCTGCTGTTTTTCCATCTTGTGGGGGAATCCTATGGCTGTACCTGATCTTCTCCGGATCCTCGGCTCCGTTCCCGCCTACCGGGACCGGGTGACCCATATCGAGGTAACTGAACCGCTTTTTGCCCGGTTCGGGAACCTTGAACAGCCTCTATCCCCTGTGCTTGAAGGATATCTGGCGCAGCAGGGGATCCGGCTTTATTCTCACCAGTGCGAAGCGATTAATGCAGCACGGGCCGGAAAGAATGTCATCCTCACAACACCCACAGCAAGCGGCAAGACCCTTGCGTTCAACATCCCGGTCTTTGAGGCAATGGAACATGATGGCAATGCCCGGGCACTCTATCTCTATCCCACAAAAGCCCTTGCCAACGATCAGTTACTCCCGCTCGGGCAGATGAGCGGGTTTACCGGAATCCCGACTCATGCCGCAATCTATGATGGCGATACTCCGCAGTCAAAACGGGCAGCGATCCGGGAAAAATCCCGGATCATCCTCTCCAATCCCCACGAACTGCACCAGGTACTCTGCTGGCATGCCAAGTGGCGCCCGTTCCTTTCCGGCCTGCAGTATATTGTCATCGATGAGGCACATCGTTACAGGGGTGTCTTTGGCTCTCATATTGCTTTTGTCATCCGGCGGCTCATCCGCCTCTGCCGGCATTATGGCTCGGATCCCCGGATCATCCTCTCAACTGCAACCCTTGCCAATCCGCAGGAGTTTGCCAGAAATCTTACCGGACAGGATTTTATCAGCATCGATGAGGATGGGTCCCCCCATGGAAAGAAACATTTTGTCCTGTATAACCCGTTCTTCAACGGAATCAGCGAGAAGTCTGCGCACCAGGAAACAAAGGACCTTTTGGTCTCCTGTGTGAAAGAAGACCTCCAGACCCTTTGTTTTACGGGATCGCGGAAGATGGCCGAACTGGTCACGCTCTGGGCCCGTGAGGATGCACGCCTCTCATCAGCACGCCTCGCAGATTCAATCTCGGTATACCGGGCAGGATTTCTGCCAGAGGAGCGCAGGTCTATCGAGCGGCAGCTCAAAGACGGGTCGATGAAAGGAGTGGTCTCGACAAATGCCCTTGAACTCGGGATTGATATCGGGAGTCTTGATGCAGTAATAATCTCCGGGTACCCGGGAACCATGATGTCAACCCGCCAGCAGGCAGGACGTGCGGGACGAAAAGGCGATGATGCCCTCGCTCTCCTTGTTGCACAGGGAAATCCACTCGACCAGTACTTCATGCATCACCCGGATCGGTTCTTCAGCCGGATGCACGAGCATGCCATCATCGACCCGAAGAACCCGTATATCCTCTCCGGGCACCTTCTCTGCGCTGCTGCTGAACTCCCGTTGAATGAGGAGACCGACCGGCAATATTTCGGATCTGTGATGAAAGAACACCTGCATGATCTCCAGTCCAACGACTTGCTCCGGAAGACCACGCGCGGGTGGGTCTATTCCGGGCGGGGACGGGCAGCTGATGCCGTCCAGCTGGATGGGATGCCGGGAGAGACCTTTCGGATCCTGTGCCACGGGAAGCTTCTCGAGACCATGGACCGGGGGCAGGCATACCGTGAAGCCCACAAGGGTGCTATCATGCTCCACCAAGGTGATACCTACGTTGTCAATGAGATGGATCTGGAAACCCACACCATCCGGGTGACCGAGTGTGATGTGGACTACTATACGCAACCGTTAAAGGAAGTGGACCTTACCATCATTGAAACGCTGGAAACAAAGGAGGTTCATGGCATGAAATGCGTTTTCGGGGATGTGGAGGTGACCGAGCACTTCACTGGTTACAAGATCAAACGCAGGGATACGATAATCGGGATTGAACCTCTCACACTTCCGCCGCTCTCATTCAGGACGCGGGCATTCTGGGTTGTCCTTCCTCCGCATGTCGAACAGATGGTGAATTCTGCCGATCATGATTTTGCCGGGGGGCTTCATGGGGCAGAACATGCAATTATTGCACTTATGCCCCTCCATGTCATGTGCGATCGCTGGGATATCGGGGGGCTGTCATCCCCCTCGTTTGGCGATAGCGGCGAACCCGTGATCTTTGTCTATGATGCATATGAAGGGGGGATCGGCTTAGCGGAAAAGGCGTACGAGGTCCTCTCCGAACTTCTCAAAAGCGCCCATGAACTGGTCCGGGACTGCCCGTGTGAAGATGGGTGCCCCTCCTGTATACACTCCCCCAAATGCGGGAACGATAACCAGCCCCTCGATAAGGAAGCGACTACGGGGATTCTCGGGGCGCTCTGTTGCGGGCCGGAAAAACCCAATCCAATTGTGAATCCCCGGGTATCAGAAACCGCCTCACTGTAAACCGGACTGGCTAATCGATGAGGATCTCATGGGGCACCGGTTCCGGCGTGTCATCCTCGAAGATGAACAGGTCATCGATCTTCACGTGCAGGGTTCGTGCCACATCATGGGCAAGTTTCAGTGAGGGATTGTACTTTCCCTGCTCAAGGAAGACGATCGTTTCCCGCCGGACCCCCACGGCTTTGGCAAGGTCTTCCTGCGTCATGGAGAGGCGGCCGCGGCACTCTTTTATCCGAGTCTGCATGGGATCCCCAGACGGTCTATTTCCGGAATGACTGTTTTCATAGGACTTCTCTGAAATGCAGGGACAATACCCTGTCACTCAACATCTCCTTTACGGAAGAGGTAAGTCTGGTAGATCACCGCAGAGAGTGCAAGGACAACAATAGAAAGGGCAAGGGCATTCTGGGTGCTAAGTTTGAGTACACTCAGGTAATCCAGCCAGAAGAGGCCGAACATGAAGAATAGGCCCGTAAGCCATGCATATGACAACCCGTACGCCCCGATCTTCTTCGACCTTTCGTCAGATTCCGGATCATCTCCATACCTCCGGTGACGGGAGATACCGGTGATCAGGAAGACAATCCCTGCAGCTATTAACATAGATCCAATGTTGGCTTCCCCTGCTGTCAGCACGATCGAGACAATACCGCTGATCAGCATCAGCGCTCCGATTATGATCCGATAGATGTTCCTTAGTTTCATGGATATCTCCCGAGTATGTTATCTATTTCTAACATCAGGGGATATTAATGTTATGTATTTCTAACACACACGTGAATGAACAAAAAAACCAGGCAGGATCGAAAAAAGGATTATTCCTTGATCGTTGAGCGGACCGAAAGGAAGACCGGGCCCCGGACATCGACTTTCTTCTTGCTGTCCGTGATGAACCGCATAGCGTATTCATCGATCTTCAGGTTGATATCACTGGGGAGTTTTGCCATCTTGACCTGTACGGCAGTCCCCTTCCCGCACCGTGCCGCCTCCTCAACCCGTGCAGCGGCAAGTGCTGACACCGCAGAAAGATAGGAGATCCCGGTTGGCGCGCCCTCTGTCCGAACCTGTTGCCACTTTTCGGCATCCGGCACGCCAAGAATGGATCCTTCATGGACAAAGATCTCGTTGGCACAGGCCGGCCCGCAGAGTTTTGCATTAGATTCTGTTTCCTCAACAACAACCTTCACGGCCGTCCCGCCAAGAGTCCCCTCCCACGCATCGAACTCACAGGGACCCTGTGCCGTGCCGTTGGCTGTAGCAATCTTTGCGATTTCAGCAGCGAGAATCTTCCCCTCAACAGAGTTCGGCTCCTCACGAAGGTGAACCGCCCGGGCAATTTCACGGTCAGAAATCTGGCGGGGAAAGAATTGCGGGAAACAGAGCTGGCGGACATCGTTGGCATTATACGCGATCATCGCGAGCCGCTCCACACCAAGACCAAGGTTCATGACCGGGACGCCGATCCCGTATTCGGAGAGTGCCGAGGGGGAGTACATCCCGAAGGTTGCCACCTCAACCCAGCCGTGGACCGGGTGCCGGGCATAGACTTCGGTCTGAGTATCCGGCATGTAATACTTGGAGCGTTTCTCGTCCGGCTGGAACCGGAAGTCGGTGTAACCGAACGCGGAGAGGAGTGCCTCGCTCACTGCTTTACCCTCATCAATGGAGACATCATCCCCGGCAACGATACAGGATGCCGAGTGGTAGGTCATCAGCCGGGTCGGCCCTTCGGCCTGTTCGCGCCGGAAACAGCGGTCAACTGAGAAGAGCCGGAGGGGCATCGGGGACTTTTCCCAGATCGAACCGAGGGTCATGAACCAGCCGCTTGTCATATGACTGCG
Organism: uncultured Methanoregula sp.; assembly: GCA_964564375.1. GTDB lineage: Archaea > Halobacteriota > Methanomicrobia > Methanomicrobiales > Methanospirillaceae > Methanoregula. Next base: position 25,812 of record CAZMCL010000004.1, read on the forward strand.
AAGAGTTGAATGTGAGGACTCAGGGGTGAGCGCGCGGAATTCCGGGAAGACCGCGTCCAGGATATGGACGATAAGGCCATCATCGACTCCCAGGACTTTGGCAAGCTCGTACGTGAGCTCATCGCCATCAATCTCGGACTTCTTGTACGCGTGGAGTGTTTCCCGGAGGTGTTCTTCGGTTTCCAGTGTCATCTGCTGGTACTGCTGGTTAAGATGAGCTTCACCAACAGGTACCGCTTTCTCATGTACGTGAGGATTCCTGTGGCTGCTGAGAATCTCGTTAATCTCGTCCAGCTGTTTACGGGCAATCCCAACGTTCGGGCGTGGCAGGCCACCAAGATAGAAAACACGGTCGAGTACAGCCATTGCCTCGGGACCGAACTGGCGGTAGATATCTTTCTCGTCGATAATGACCGGGTTCTCCGCTTCGTCAAAGCCAAGCGAGAGATAGGTTTCGCGCAGGCGGTTGATGGTTTCAAAGACGGGATGTGCCTGAGCCCGCTTGTATGCCCGGCACGGGTAGGTATCGTCATGGGCCGTTGGGGTCAGGACTGATGGCCCCTCATGCCACGCTCCTTCGAAATTCT
>CAZMCL010000005.1:0-18802 GCA_964564375.1 uncultured Methanoregula sp.
AGGATGTTACATGTTGCTCTTGCCCCGTTTCGGGGGGTTCTTTGCATCCTCGGGTGTCTTGATATCCGGGCGGATGTGCGTCATCGGGAAGCACTGGTACTCTTCGCAGGCACAGGACGGGCATTTACGCAGGTCCTGCTCGCTCTTGTCGAGCGTGAGCTCTTTTCCGCAGTCGATACATACATATTTGCCCGGGCCAACTTTCTGGCCGGCACTGTATGACTTCTGTTCGGTCAAGGTATTCACCAACTCTCACTTTACGTGAATGATATATATGGATTGTGCTGGTACCCCAGCGATTCCCGATTCCTGTCTGCCCGCAGGCAAAGATATATTGCGTAATTTTTCAGAAGTAGTAGTATGGCAGGCATGGTCATCGGGATACTGGGCAGCCCCCTATCTGAAGGCAATACGGCAAAACTCCTCGAGCAGGCGCTCAAAGGTGCGGCCGATGCCGGCTGCAGTACTGAAAAAATACTCATCAACAACCTCGACTACCAGCCGTGCATGGAGATGATGTTCTGCAAAGAGCACGAGACCTGTATCATGGATGACGACATGCAGCAGCTGTACGGGAAGATCCAGAATGCTGACAGCATAATTGTCGCCACGCCCGTCATGACCATGGGCATCCCCGGAAAACTGAAATCCTTCATGGACAGGTGCCAGGTCTTCTTCATGGCAAAATACGTCCGGAAACAGTCGCTGGTCTCGCCGGAAAAGAAGAAAACCCGCCAGGGCCTCTTCATCTGTATCTCCGGCATGAAAATCCCCGAGGTCTTTGTTGGTGCAAAACTCACGGCAAAAGCCTGGTTCGATATCATAGACTGCCCATATACGGATGAGCTGCTGATCAACGATGTGGACACTATCCTGGATATCACCACCCGGAAGGACCTCCTGGATGCAGCCTATGCCCGGGGACTTGCCCTGGGAAAAAGCCTGAACCCCTGAACTTTTTTATGCCGGACTCGTGCCCGGCAGAGGATCTCATAACTTTTGGCAATCCCCGATTGCCATAATGTGCATGGTGAACGCGGACCCGCTGGTGCAGTCAGGGCTCACATCCCCGTCTGGTGCCGGACAAGGTTGTTGACCATCTGCAGGCAGGCAAGGCGACGCGGTGTTCCTGAAATCAACATCCTTCGTGGAAGGCCGGTTCGTCATCGACAAAGAGACCGGTAGTTGGTGAAATGACCTGCCCGCCCCGGGGGTATTTCGTGACTAACAGCCACCACCCGGGTACGTAAAATCAGCGCACGTTTTTCCCGGTTTATTAAAAAAGGAGTATCCCTCAGAGAAGACCGCGTTCCCGCAGGCTTGTGTGCCCGGCCCTGGAGACGATGATATGATCTATGAGCGGGATGCCTACGAGCGCCCCGGCCTCCCTGAGCTGCTGCGTGATGGCGATGTCCTGGCTGCTGGGCTCCAGCGATCCCGAGGGGTGGTTGTGGACGCAGATGACCGACGCAGCCCGGTCCGTGATGGCATCGGCAAAGACCTCCCGCGGATGGACAAGGCTGTGGTTTAAGAGACCCACGGTGATGACCCGGTTGCCGAGCACCTCGCCGGCCCCGTTGAGGGTGATGCAGATGAAGTGCTCCTGCCGTTTTGAAGCGAGATCGGGCAGGAGCCGGAGGATATCATCCGGCTTTGTCACTTTTGCCTGCAAATCCGGGGTTGCATAATACCTCCTGCCCAGCTCAAAACACGCAAGGATCTGGGAGGCTTTGGTTGGCCCGACCCCATCAAGCGATGCGAGTTCCTCGTACCGTATCGGCATTTTCTGATCCCCCACAAGCCCGCAGATCTCGCGGGCGATGGTGCGGACATCGCGGTTCTTTGTTCCTCTCCCGATAATCGCCTCGATGAGTTCCTCGTCTTTTAAGGCAGCCGCTCCTTTACGGGCGATCTTCTCCCGGGGCCGGTCCAGCAGGGGCAGGTCTTTCATCTTTTTCATGGGATCACAATCCAGCCGGTGTACCGCTCCCGGCAGGTACGGGGTATGGCGAACAGCAGGTCTCGAATAAGAATGGTTATTTTTTATTTTATAAAAAATATACTGGCCGGAGCCATGCCCCATGAAGAATCTTTATGCCTGCATCCTGCACATGATTGCCGTATGGCAACAATCGAGAATGCAAAGGAAGCGTTTGCAGGTGAATCCCAGGCAAACCGGAAGTACCAGGCCTTCTCCGAGAAGGCTGCCCAGGAAGGGTTCAAGAATATTGCAACCCTGTTCAAGGCAGCATACGAGGCAGAGGCCATCCATGCAAAGAAGCTCTTGAAAGTGCTTACTGCCATCGATACCACGGCAAAGAATCTCGAGGCGAGTATCGAGGGGGAGACCTATGAATACACCACGATGTATCCCGCGTTTGTAAAGGATGCCGAAGCCGAGAAGCGGACCGATGCGGTGCTTGCCTTCACCTATGCCATGAAAGCAGAAGAGGTCCACGCCGGGCTGTACAAGAAGGCACTGGCAGCGATCAAGTCAGGATCGGACCTTTCGCGCGAGAAGGTCTTTCTCTGCCCGGTGTGCGGGAATATCGAGATGGGTGTTGTCCCGGACAAGTGCCCGATCTGCGGTGTTTTCGCCAAGCAGTTCCGGGAAGTTACCCTTTAATCTTTTTTAATCTCTTCCGCGTTCGTCTCTTCTCCAGAATCTCTCTGTTTGCGTCGCTCCTGACTGCGCCGATGCAGCCAGAGGATAACAAGGATGATGGCGACGAGAGTTGCCCAGGAAGCCGAGTAGATCACGATGATGGGATTCAGGAACGGCTCGATGGGCGGAGGTGGCGGGGGCGGCGGTGCAATGGCAGTAAACTGCACGGCAACGGTTGCCGGGAACCGTTCTTTTCCATCAAAATAATTGATGGAGACGGTTGCGTTCCCGGACGGGATCACGCCGTCAATTGGTGCATTATTGGTATTGGGAAAGGCGATGGTCCGGTCGATCCGGCCGGTCTCATCGCGGATCTCCACGTACCATGCATCCGGGTTGGTCTGCGAGTATCGATCGGATGCCTTGACGACCAGCGTTGAACCCGGCTGCATGTGGATATCCCACGTGCCGGTCATATCCGTATTGTAAAATGCGAGATTCCGGTGCATGCTCTCGCCCGGGCCGAGGGTCAGTTGACCGGAATCGATGGTACAGGAGGTAACAGAAGGCTCCGCCGGCCGGATATCTTCCGGGGGAATGAACGGATCCTGCGAGCACTGGAAACGGTCGTCCATGATCTGGCTGTAAGGGATTGCCTGATCGTAGATCCGGATTTCATCAAGCCCACCGTAGAGGTAATAGGGGCACATGAGATCTGGCTTGTCGTACCACCCGGCATTCGCACCCAGCATGACGTAATTGGGGGTCTCGTATACAATCGGGCCGGAGGCGTTCACCTGATTGCGGAGAACGCCGTCAAGGTAGATCTTCGAGTTCTTCCCGTCATACATTGCAACGACGTGGTGCCACTGACCAAGAGCAATCCCCTCGTGCTGCACGTTCACCGAGACCACGTCCTCACCCGGCAGGTAGATCGTCCACCAGAGATCGTTTGCATCCCCGAATCCGAGGCAGTATCCCCCGTTATGGCAGGTGGAGATGAGCTCCTGCCGATCGAACGAGTTGACAAAGAACCAGGTTGAGATGGTGATCCCATTTTCCGGATGGTTCGTTGACCGGTAGGGAATACTGACATAGTTACCTGGGTTGTCGAAGATCAGGGTGCCGCCGCACTCCCCGCTTCCCACCCTTGAAACGTTATGCATGGTTCCGGCATTCCCATGCCCGGACGCATCGAGGGCAACCATGCCGCTTCCCTCATTACAATTCAGGTATACGACAGGTTCAACAGCATCCGTGCCGGCCGGCAGGGCAAGTGCAGCAGTGAGAACGAACAGTAGCACAAAACAAACGATCAGTGCGAACCGGTTACGCCATGGTGCTGGAATGATAGTCAAACCCCCTCTTAATGCTGTATTGGGGTTTCTTTGTAAAAAGAATGTTGTGCTGGATCTCCCGTCTTTATTCCTGCCATTATCTTTATATCGTCCCGGATCATTTTTGGGGTAATGACCCAGGTAACCATCTATTCAACGCAGAACTGCCCGTACTGCCGGATGGCCAAGGCGTTTCTTGAGAAATACAACGTGCCGTATGAAAGTATCGACGTCGGATCAGATGTCGAGGCGGCAAAGAAGATGATCGACCTCTCCGGCCAGCGCGGTGTGCCGGTGATTGTTGTGGACGATGAGGTTATTGTCGGGTTTGATGCCCCGCGGCTCAACGAGCTCTTCGGGGAGACAACCGCAGATGATGTTCATGACGTGCTCATTGTGGGGGCCGGGCCGGCAGGGCTGACCGCCGGGGTCTACTGTGCCCGCAAGATGCTCAACACCATGATCATCAGCGAGAATATCGGGGGGCAGGCGCTCGAGTCGTGGGCGATCGAGAATTACATGGGCTACCGGGTTGTCACCGGTGAGGACCTGATGAAGAAGTTCGAGGAGCAGGTCCGGAACCTCAAGATCCGGCTCGAACTCGACCGCGTCACGTCTATAACAAAAGAGGACAGCCTCTTTGTCGTAAAAACCATCTCCGGTGCTGAATTGCGGGCAAAGACCCTCATCCTTACGCAGGGCAACCGGCCCCGGAAACTGGGGGTGGCAAACGAGGAGCAGTACCTTGGCCGCGGTCTCTCGATCTGTTCAACCTGCGACGGCCCGCTCTACAAGGGCAAGAAGGTCGCGGTTGTCGGGGGCGGGAACTCGGCGCTGCAGACCACCCTTGAGATGAGCGACCTTGCTGCGTCCGTTGACCTGATCGTCCGGAGCACGATCCGGGCTGATGCGGTGTATGTCCAGAAACTGGAAGAGAAGAAGAACGTCACGGTTCATCTCAATGCGCATGTGACGGCCCTTGAAGGCGAGAAGTTCCTCTCCGCGATCACGATCCAGGATGAGAACGGGGCGGAGCAGAAGCTGACCCTTGACGGGGTCTTCATCGAGATCGGCTGGCTGCCCAACACGGACATGGTCACCGATCTCGTCAAGCTCAATGAGAAAAAAGAGATTATTATCGATATCAACGGGAAGACGAGTGCGCCGGGCATCTTTGCCGCAGGGGACGTGACGAATGTCAAGAGCAAGCAGATAGTCATTGCATCCGGTGACGGGGCAAAGGCGGCACTTGAGGCGTACTGGTACCTGATCAGCGAGTGGAAGGAGTGAGGCGTTCCCTCACAATTTTAAATGCATTTTTTGTGAAAATTATTCAAAAAACAATGACGCTCCCGGAGGTTTCGCCCCCGCACGCTTGTGTTGCCCCAAGGTGCGATGATGACCTATTGCCTGTAACCGACCTCGCCTCATCGCACGGTGCCCCGTCCCCCGGGCGGAGGACAAAGTGGCACAAGGGGGGGGCATCATCTCATCCCATCAACAGTTTCTACTGAACACTTATTTCCCACTCTGCCTGTAAAAAAAGTCGGTGCCTGTCAGAAAAAAGAAGAGATCAGATTTGTACTGGGAACGGGTAGAGCTGGTCGATGACCGTATACGGTTCCCCTGATGTCATAACGACATCGACTTTCACGCGGTCGGTACCTGTAGTCCCCATCTGGGTCACGCTCGTCCCGATGCCCGGGTCGTCCCTAGTCTGCGTATCCATCACGCAGTCTGAGCGGATGAGGGTGACGGTCATGGTCTGCACCATGCCAAGACCAAGGCCGCCGTTGAAGGTCGTTGTGATGGTCGGGTCCTCCGAGATTGTGTTCCGGTCGACTGTGATGCTCACTGATTCGTAGTCCGGTACAACCTGCGTGGGGCCCGGCACGAGTGAGCAGGCCGGAGTGCCCGGGACCGGGGTCTCAACCGGCATGGGAGTGATTGGCCGTTCGAGAGTCGGGGTCGGTGTTGGCGCCGTAGGCTGCGGCTGGGTGCAGCCGGCGGCAAGGATGCTGGTGAGCAGGAGCATCGCGATTACGAGAATTGTGCTGATCTTCATGGCATTGAATTGCCGTTTTTAGGGGTTAAGTGTTGCTTTCCCAGTGCTTTTTATGCATACTACAAAGCGTATATAATTTTAAGAATAATGCGTGGAGGAGCATTCCGGTCCGGCCGGCTCAGCTTGTTCACAGGCTGCAGCATCCGGCCGGAGCCGGAAAAAACCTGACAGGAGATGTTGGCATAGATTCACGCAATTTATTCACAGAAAAAACCGGAACCGCAGAAGAACACCGGTCGCTTTGCCTAAGATCGACCAGAGAACCTGGAGGTTCGCGGTTGACCCGCGGGCGGAAACCGCTCATGGCCCTCCGGGAGGCCGTGCTGATCGCGAAGAAGCGAGGCGAGACCCGGCAGTTCATGCACGAGCCAGGTATGATCTGTAATTTCGTGATTTATTGTCCGGGCTTCGTGGCCCACGTCCGGATCAAACGGGTCACCCGCGTCCACTGCTCCCATGCATGGATCGAGCGGGAGGCAGCCGATGCGCTCGCGAGCCTCCGGGCCATCGCATCCGGGTCCGGGATCTCCCGCGAGCTCTGGGTCTTTTTGCCCCGCGGTGCGTTCCGGTTTTTCCGGGTTGAAGACAACGGGCTTATCGAGTTTTCTCGCGACGGGTCGGTGATGCCGGAAAAAATCGTGCCTGTTTCCGTGGGGCAGCCGGCCATGGCCGGTCAGGGAACTCTCTCCACTGTCCGGGCACCCCCTCCACAACTCTCCGTCGGTGCGGATCCCTCAGAAAAGGGTAAGGGCGGGTAAGGATCGACCCCTCGTAAAATGCCCGGATTGGCAAACGGGGCCCGTATAACAGACTTTATCCGGGCCCCCTTTTTCGGGCTCCCGAAAATAGATCGAATTGGGGGAAAAACGGTACAATGAGCCCGGATTCCTGCCTGTATAACGCACGGATTGGTTTTTCTCCCGCCGGAGCCGGAAAAATGCTTAATTGGAGCTAATTGGGGGGCGAAAGTCCCCTTGGATCGTACTATGGGTGGGGGTTTTGGCCGGTGATCGGGGTTTTGGAGCGTCCGGAGGGGTGAGGGGTGTAAGTGCCTGACTGGATCAGAAGCGGTTTCATTCACTGGAAAACAATCGGAATAATTCTGCTGTTATCTATTGCGTCGCTTCCACCAGAAAATACCGGCGATTATCGTTGCACCGGCACAACCCCATAGAGAGAGCGGGGCAGGAGGTGTCGGCCGGGATTGCAGTCTTGTGTATTCCAGAGCTTCGGTGTACGATTCGTTGCCAAGGGAAAATGCGATGCCGGCACTCTCGCGGGCAGCGGAATAATTGCCGGTCGCAATCTGATCGTTTGCGATGCTGAGGTAGTGGACTGCGTCTTCCCTTCCTCTGATCACCTGCTTAAACCCATCTGAGTTCTGGATATCTGACGGGCGGCCGCCTATCGGAAATTCTCCGATGATTTTATCGGTTTTTTCAATAATTCCAATCGCATCCGCGATCTCCTTCTCCGCCCATGCCTTGTCGAGGAGGCGCTCGCCTTCGGTGATGTCAGCTCTGGCAGCGGTGATGTTTTCAAGAGCCGCCATGTATTGTAATTCACGATGGGCATATGCAGCATCGATCTTTGTTTTTGCCGTTTGGTATTTCGCTTCGGCTCCTGTCGTGTTCACGCACATTGCGGCAAATTCATCAATATCGGTGCGGAATCCCTGAAGATCGTATTTCCAGAACAAGGACTGAGGGGTTATATCAGATGGATTGATGACGGTCGCGTGATACTCGTATATACGTTCTGAAGCGGAAACCTCTCCCTTTTCGTCCAGTTCCACAATACGGAGGATGGTAATATTTGAAGTCTGAGTGACTAACGGTGCCGTTCCTTCGAGCGTGAACCGGACTCCATATAACTCCGGCACAGGGAACCAATCCAGCAGGTGTTCTTTCCCGCCGTACATCGTACGGTCATCCTCATACCCCTTTGCGAGATAATATTGGATCCACTTCTGTTTTTCAAGATCGGTGACTAGTCGGATTGCACGGGGCTGATGGATTGCCGGCTGTTCCGGGAAATCAATTTTCACCGAAACCAGCACCGGAGTTCCCGGGGTCAGCGCTCCTGAGGGTTCGATGGAAATATTTGTGACACTCCACGCAGCTGCACCCTGAATCGCACTGAGGAAGATGATGATTACCAGCAGGATTTTTCTCATGGAGTCTCACCGCCTTTTTTCTTTCTCCACCAGAATATTCCTACACTGATAATTGCAATCACAACAATACAGATTGCCGGAAGGATCAATACGCCCAAAGAAATTCCGCCGCAAAATCCAAAGCATCCGACCGCGGTGTGCGTTCGCACGTACTGACGTGAGATGGCTTCATTGTATGAAACACTCCCCAGATCGTACACATCAGGTGCCTTTTCCCGGGCTGCTGAATAATTTCCGTTTGCGATCTCATTCTCTGCTGAGGTGAGTGCAGCGTCAGCGAGATCCCGTTTGGCAATAATTGCCGGAAGTCTCTCATCATCTGCCGTACTTTTATTCCCCTTGAACCAGCTGATGATCTCATCGGTCTGACGTAATGGAACCTGCGCATCTGCAATCTCCTTATCCGTCCACGCCTTGTCGAGCAGGCGCTCGCCTTCAAAGATATCAGCCCTTGCGGCAGTAAGATTTTCAGTGACTGCTGTCTTTTGAATTTTGTATATAGTGCTTGCAGAATCGATTTCTGTTTTTGCTGTATTGTATTTCACTTCAGCATCAGACGTGTCCACACCCATCGCAGTAAACTCTTCGATATGGCTCCGGAACGTCTGAAGGTCTGATCTCATTGCAGAGATTGGAGATATGCAATCCCCGGTATAGATTACAATTGCGTGGCGGGACACGACGGATCCTTCGAAAACGCGTCCCCACTCATCCAGTTCCTCGATTTGGAGGATTGTGATATTTTTTATTTGTTTATCACAGGATGTAATGACTGGTGCAACTCCTTCGAGATTCAACCGGATCGCAGACACCCGTGGATTATTCAGGTCTACTCCCGCAAAGGAGTTGATCTTGCCGCTCTCGATTATATTCGGGTATTCAACTCCGTCTGCAAAGATGTCCGGATCCCACACAGGTTTTTCAAGTTCAGTTGAGTACCGAAGTTCATGGTTTGCAGGGAACAAAGGGTTACCGGGAAAATCAATTTTCAACGAGACGATAACAGGTGTCCCGGGAACGAGTGTGCCGGATGGGTCGATAGAAAATCTGGATACATCGTATGCCGCCGCTGCCTGTATGACAATGAGGACAAGTGCAAGTGCAAGTGCCAGCAGGATCTTTCTCATACGGCCTTCCTGTTCTTTTTCTTCTTCCACCAGAAAATACCGGCAATACTCAGAATAATGACAACGAAACCGGCTGAAATGATCTGGAACAGCAGAGAATATACTCTGCATTCAATACACGGGGGAGGCTGATCTAGTATCCGATAAAGAGTATCGGCTTCGCTATAGGTCTCATTTGCTTTATCATATGCTCTCTGTGCTATCGCTGGTGCAGCCGAATAATTACCTTCATAAATCTCATCCTCTGCCATGCTCACATAAGATACAGCAATTTCTCTCCCGGAAAAAATTGGATAAAGTTGCGAAAGTGATCTTGTTGTTCCGTTTCCCCTGCACCATCCAATGATTTCATCAGTCCGATCAATCCGCTCCTGTGCATCACTTAGGATTTTCTCCGCCCACGCCTTATCGAGCAGGTGCTCGCCTTCTACGATAAGATTTTCTGCCACACTGATGTGGTGCAGATCTTCTTCATAACTATTTGTGTCAAGACATGAGGCGAAGTCAATGTGATCTTTTGCATCCCGGTATTTCGCTTCGGCTCCTGTCGTGTTCACGCCCATTGCGGCTTTTTCATCGATATGTGACCTGAAGGCTGAGAGATTGGCTCTCGCACTTGGGATGATTTTGTAGACATGTGAGATGTTAAAAACCTGGACTGTCCGTTCTGTGATAGTGGATGCAATCTGGCCATTGGTATTGTTCATTTCCATTATTCCCAGAAGAGTAATTTTTTTCATGCCAATCACATGGGGAGCAGTCCCCGATAGCGACATAAAAATCGGAAACGATACCTGATTCCGGGGTAAGTATGAGATGACCGTTGTGTCATTGTAAATGCGTTTTTTATAAGATTCCTTCCCTTCCTGAACAATGGTATAGTCCCAGACCGGGTTTTCAAGGCCAGTGGAGAATTTCAGATTATTGCACGGAGGGCAATCGCCCAAATTAAAAACCTGAAAAGAAATTGTCACCGGTGCATCTTCAGTAAGAGTACTATCGGGTTCTATGGAAATTGATGAAATTTTATAAGCCATTGCTCCGTGGGAAAGAGTGAGGGTAAGAGAGATTATCAGCAGAATAGTTATGCCCAATCGTGATCTCATTCCTGCAACTCTCCTCTCTTCCGGTACAGAACAACCAATAGCCCCACAATCCCGATGGCAACAACACCGCAAAGAGGAGAAAGAGCGGCGCGGAATAGTGGTCGTGACCAGGTTTTCTGAACATTCAGCGCAAGTGTGTAGGATTCATTGCCAAGAGTCTGGGCGGCAGCGCCTCTCTCCCGTGCTTTGGAATACTGTCCTGAATCTATCAGTTCATATGCATCACTGCAATTCAGCATCGCCAACTCCCTCTGATGAATGGCAAGCTGGAGTTCGGGTGTATCTTCCTGTCGGGCGCCCCTGATCATCAGCTCATGGAAAATTTCATCCGATTTTTTTATCGGTTCCTGCGCATCCGCGATCTCCTTCTCCGCCCATGCCTTGTCGAGGAGACGCTCGCCTTCGGTTATCGCCGTTCTTCCCTCATTATATTCCGATAATGCTGTGCTGTATTGTGTTGAGGGACGCGATCTTGCTGATGTGATCTTTTGTTCGGCAAGAGAATATTTTTCTTCGGCAAGGGTTGTGTTGACACCTATTGCAGTTTTCTCATCGATATGTGCGCGGAATGTCCCAAGGTCACTTTTAAGCGCAAGAATCGGGGAATTAATGCAGCAAGTGTTGATGATAATCGTATTGATAGTCCGGTTCGATCCCTCAATTGGAGTACCTGCAGAATCCAGCTGGGTAATTCTGATAAGAGTCTTATTCATTGTCATGTCGACTACCGGTGCAGTCCCGGATAGAGTAACTATAACCTGTTCGTGATTTTGAGTGTTCAGGATGATATCTGCGATACCATCTTCTGAAAGGATTAAACCACTCCGTTGCTTTCGGAAAGATGTAGTAATATCCTCATCTGAAAAGACAACAAGGGTCCAGGAAACTCGGGCCAGTTCAGAAAACATTTCAATATCCGTTGCCTTGGGAAAACCATCGGAATCTGATGAAGGATTATTTATGGTGAAGGTGACATTGACCGATGTCCCGGGGACGAGCGAGCCTTTCGGATCAACGGTAAATGCTGATACATGAAATGCCCCTACTCCCTGACAAACCACGAGTACTAGGCACAGCACTACGAGCCCGGCCCTGAGTAACCGCCACATCAATAAAAAGAAATATTGAATCCGTTATATTGTTGCCGATTTAAAATTTAAAAAAAAGGTCCGGCTACTTCTTCCCCGCCTTCCTATCCTTTTCCCGGTACCCTTCCAGCAGCACGGTCGTGATATTCTTCACCGGCTTGTCGGTGCAGCTGGCGATATGGAACTCGCAGAAGGGGCACGAGGAGATGACAAGTTCCGCGCCGGTCTTCTTGATCTCGTCGTTGCGGCGCTTCCCAAGTGCCGCCGCCTCATCGGGTATACCGGACTTCACGCCGCCGCCCGAACCGCAGCAGATGGCCGGCATCTCCACGAAGTCAACGACCTGCCGGATCAGTTCCCGGGGCAGCTCGCGGATGCCCTGCCCCCGCATCAGGTGGCATGGGTCATGGTAGGTTGCCTTTATCGGGAGTTTTGCCGGGGGCTCGATGCCATACTTTGTGAGGATCTCGTTGATGTCCATTACCGTATATGGCGTCTCATAATCATTCTTGAGCGTCGAACCGCAGCCGGCGCACATGGTCATGACCGTGTCGATGCCCCGGGACTGGAAGACCTCGATGTTCTTTTTCTTGAGATCGTCGAGGAACCCGATCTGCCCTGTCCGGATGAGCGGCGAACCGCAGCAGACCTGGTCGTGTGGGATGATGACGCGGATACCGTTCCTCTTCATCACCTCCATCGCGTCAAGCGCCGTATCCGGCAGACGGTTGTTGTACATGCAGCCGACAAAGAACCCGACCGTTGCCTTCACCGGGCCGTCCGGCTCGATAACCTCCCCGACCTGCTCAAGGAAGGTTGGCTTCTCTCTTGTCACGCTCCGGCCGGTCTCCCTCACCATCGCCGCAACCTCCTGGTGCCGCGGGAGCGTGAAGCCCCGCTTGTTGGCATACGAGCGGAGCTTCTCGATAGCTTTCCCCGGGATCTCAATGTCCTTGGGGCAGACCTTCCAGCAGGCCTGGCATGATGTGCAGGTAAAAAGACCGTCGCGGACAGCATCCGATATCCGGTCGCTGCTGTCGCGGGGGTCGAGGGCGAGGCGCAATTCCTGCCGCATCGCCGTGGGCCCGAGGAAGTCGGTCACGTTCATGGCCGGGCAGACCGAGACGCAGGCAAGGCACTCGATGCAGTCCCGCAGGGGCTTGATTGCATCGATATCCTCTCTCTTCGGGACGACCGGCTCTTGTTTTGGCACAAGGTGTGCCAGCTGGGAAAGCCCGGGCACAAGATCGGTCACCAGGTCCTTTTTCACCGGCAGGTTCAGGGGCGCAATTATGCTGTTGTCTACTGCCTCTTCCATGCAGGCAAGCACCGGTTCCCCATTCATCAGGACTGCACAACTCCCGCACTGGCCCGAGGCACAGGAGTAGCGGTACGAGAGCGTGGGATCGATGGTGTCATGGATGGCATGGAGCACGTGAAGGACGCGGGCACCTTCGTTGACCTTTACCGTATATGTCTTGAAATACGGTTCCTTGTCCGTATCAGGATCGAACCGCTGGATTGTTACTGTCATCTCCATCATTTTGGCACCTCCCGCTTCTCGATCCCCTGCCCTTTCCTGGAGATGAACGTGTGGCCGAACGGTGAGTGTTCGGCATCGTGTGACTGCTTAATATCCGTCCGCACATGGGCACCCCGCGACTCCTCGCGGATGAGGGCAGAGCGGCAGATGAGCGAGGCCGTCAGGCACATGTTCTCGACAATGCAGCACTCTGCAAGGTTTCGGGGCGTCTGGGCTTTTATCGGTTTTTCGGCAAGGTCTTCTGCGGTTGCAAAGGCGCCTTTCAGGTCGGTGGCGTTCCGGAAAATATTTGCCCCGTCCCACATCGCCTGTTCAAGGAGCCTCCTGACCATCGAGGGGCTTTTTGTGCCATTCATGAAACGTTCGAGCCGCTCCTGCTGGCGCTTCACCTGCGTCTCGTCAACCCGTTTCTGCCGCTTCTCTGCTTTGCCGGCCGCCTCACCGGCCCTTTTTCCGAAGACCTGCGTTTCGGCGAGGGCATTGCCGCCCAGCCTGTTTGCACCGTGCACGCCCCCGGAGACCTCGCCGCAGGCAAAGAGGCCGGGCAGCGTTGTTTTGCATTCAGGGGTAATTCTCAGGCCCCCCATGATGTGGTGGGCGGTGGGGGCAACTTCCATGGGAGTTGTACGGATGTCGACACCGAACGTGAGGAACTGCTCAAGCATCAGGGGGAGGCGGGTCTCTATATGTTCGCGGGGCAGGTGCGTGACATCGAGGTAGACTCCACCATTTTTGCTCCCCCTGCCTTCCTGGATCTCGGTTGCAATCGCACGGGCAACCACGTCGCGGGTAGAGAGCTCCATCCGCCGGGAGTCGTAGTTCTTCATGAACCGCTCGCCTTTGTTGTTGAGGAGCACTCCCCCCTCTCCGCGGACGGCCTCCGTGATGAGCCGCCCTCTGGCATCGTACGGGAAGACCGCGCCGGTCGGGTGAAACTGGATCATCTCCATATCGATGAGTTCCGCGCCCGCCCGGAACCCGATGGCATATCCGTCGCCCGTGCCGCTTGAGGAGTTGGTAGAGATATCGTACACTTTCGTCCCGCCACCGGTGGCGAGGATAGTGCTGTCGGCCTTGATCAAGACGAATTGGCCTTTCTCATCAAGGGCCATCGCCCCGATCACCCGGTTGCCGTCCTGTAAGAGGTCGATGACCGAATAATCCTGCAAAAGGGAGATACCCTTTCCCTGCGACTGGTCCCTGATAAAGGAGAGCCGGTCGACAAGGGTCATCATCATTTCGTGGCCGGTACGGTCGCCGGCATAGCAGGTGCGGGGGAACCGCTGGCCTCCGAACGGGCGCTGGGCTACCAGGTTATCGTCCGTGAAGTCAAAGATGGCTCCCCACTTTACGAGGTCGCCCATGCGCAGGGGGGCCTCACGCGTAAGGATATGTACCAGTTCCGGCTCGTTGAGGAACGCACCGCCTTTCATCGTGTCCTCGTAATGGAGCCCGCAGGTGTCCTCGTTGCGCATCACCGCGTTGAACCCGCCCTCTGCCATCGTGGTACAGCCCCCTTTGCCCACGATTGTCTTGGAGATGAGCACGACATCGCCATACTGCGAAGCCTCGATCGCAGCCCGGACGCCTGCTCCCCCGCTTCCGATCACCAGCACGTGGCAATCCATCACCTCATCTGCAAGCATCTTATTATTTTGTGGATCGTATAGGTACATAAATAAATGGCACAATGACACGTGAGAGAAACCATGAGAATTTTAATGAAATTTGGCGGGACCTCTGTTGCCGACGCACAGTGTATCGGGCGCGTCGTGGACATCCTTGAAGAGCATCACAAGAAGGGCGATGAACTGGCTGTCGTCGTATCAGCCCAGCGGGGCGTCACTGACCAGCTCATTGAAGTCGCAAGCTCGCTTCCGACCGCAAAAGACAACTCTGCCATCGCCCCGCTCATACAGGCGTTATCAAAACGGCACATGGTCACTCTTGAGGGTGCAGCCCCGGACTCTGTTGCGGAAGTTGGAGCAGATCTTGAAGAAAAGCTCATCAATCTCCAGAACATTCTTCAGGCAATTTACAACCTGCAGGAACTCACTCCCCGTTCAAAGGACCATATTGTCTCGTATGGCGAGCGGTTCCTTGCGCCGATCCTCGCCGCAGCTCTCCGCCAGCGTGGCATCGCTTCGACCGTGATGGATGGCTGCGAGGCCGGCATTCTCACCACCCCCCAGCACGGGGAGTCCACCTCGCTTCCAGACAGCGACGAACGGATCCAGCGCCGGGTCGGGCCGCTCCTCAAAAAAGAGATCCCGGTCATCATGGGGTTTATGGGCTGTACGCGGGAAGGGGTCCCCACAACCCTTGGCCGGAGCGGCTCAGACTACTCCGCTTCCATCATCGGGGCCGGCATCGATGCCGATGAGATCTGGATCTGGACGGATGTCGACGGGATCATGACCTGTGACCCCCGCGTCATCAACGACGCCAGGGTTATGCCCTCGCTCTCGTACCTTGAGGTCATGGAACTCTCGTACTTTGGTGCCAAGGTAATGCACCCCCGCTCCATCGAACCAGCGATGCGCAAGAACATCCTTGTCCGGGTCAGGAACACCTTCAACCCAGCCAGTCCCGGTACCATGATCGTCCGGAACGGTCAGCGGCACAACCGCGTGGTCAAGGCCCTGACGTACATTGCCAAGGTCGCGGCAATCAACATCAATGGTGCCCAGATGATCGGCAGGCCCGGTGTTGCCAAAGCGATCTTCTCCATCCTTGCCGACCATAATGTGAACGTGATGATGATCTCGCAGGGTTCGAGCGAGGCAAACATCTCATTGATCGTGGACGAGCCGCATCTCACACCGGCAGTCGCCGCCCTCTCCAGCCTCACAAAGCAGGGGATTGTCCGGGACGTTACCCACAACCACGATGTCTGTGCTGTTGCCGTGGTCGGGGCAGGAATGGCCGGCGCACCCGGGACTGGCGGCAGGATCTTCACAGCGCTGGGAGCGGCCGGCGTGAATGTGATGATGATCTCCCAAGGGTCGAGCGAGGCGAATATCTCGTTTGTGGTCAGCCAGGATGACGGCCCGCGGGCAGTCCGGGTGCTCCACGATGAGTTCCGGCTCTCGGAGGAAAGCGATGAGTAAGAGCGCCTACGCAAAAGCGGGCGTGGACATCGATCTCGAGGCAACGGCAATCAAGTCGCTCATCAAAAACCTGACTTTCAAGCGGAAAGGGAAGTGCAAAATGATGGGCTCTACAGGCCACTTTGCCGGGCTTATCGATTTCGGGACAATGGCACTTGCCCTGACCACGGATGGCGTAGGGACCAAGATGCTGGTTGCCGACCAGCAGAATGACTGGAGCACGGTCGGGATCGACTGCATTGCGATGAACGTCAACGACCTCTATGTCATGAACATGGAGCCCGTTGCGTTCGTGGACTACATCGCAACCGACAAGCTCTCGATGGAGAAGATGGCCCAGATCGGCCTTGGCCTCAATGAAGGCGCGAGGCAGGCGAACATCGATATCGTAGGCGGGGAGACCGCCTCGCTCCGGGGTCTTGTGAACGGCCTCGACCTTGCCGGTGCCTGCCTTGGGATGCAGACCAAGGAGAAGCTCATCACCGGCGAGAAGATCGCGCCGGGTGACAAGATCGTGGGCGTTCCGTCATCCGGAGTCCACAGCAACGGGCTCTCGCTCGCACGCCGCGTTGTCGAGAAGTACGCGGATTACGACACGTTGCTCAAGAATAAAAAAACGCTCGGGGCAGAACTCCTCACCCCGACCCGGATCTACAGCGAGGTCCTGAAAGTCACGGCGAAGTGCACGGTGCACGGCATGTGCCACGTGACCGGCGGCGGCCTGCTCAATTTCAGGCGCTTGAGCGAGTACGGCTTTGTGGTTGACAACCCGATCAAGCCCCCCGAGATCTTCGGCTGGATGCAGAAGGCCGGCGATCTTTCGGACGAGGAGATGTACCGCACGTTCAACATGGGTATGGGCTACGCGTTTGTTGTGCCGGAGAAGAGCGTGGCGTGTGTCACCAAGATGGTTCCCGGAGCTCAGGTTGTGGGTACTGTGGTGGAGGAGCCGGGGGCGTGGCTCGGGGAGCTGGAGATTACTTAGAAAGGGGATTGTGAATAATTACGATTCAGCAGGAAGCGGAGCCATCGGATATATCTGGATGGTCCAGCCCTGAATCACGGTCCCGTCCAGTTTTTGATTTTCCGGCGTTGAGTTATACACCCAGAGTTCTGCATAATTTCCGGGAGGGTCTCCGAAAGCGTCGGTCACCATGGAGATACGGGCAATCTGGTAGTCCGGATTGTTCCGCCTGAGTCGGGATAAATATTCAGTGACTTCGGCTCTTGTGTTCTCAAAATCAGTGTCATGGATTGCTTTGATTGTGAGGTTCTCAACCCGTTTCCTCTGCAGTTCCCTGATTTCCTCCTCCTCCTGAATATCGTAAACATAGATGACGATCTCATTTTTTTCGGAATTAAGTTCCCATTTACTTATTCCGAACTGTGACTGAAGGGATTGGATTTCATGGCTGAGGTTATCTGATGGTTTGTATGCGACAGGATCCTCTCTTGAAGTGGCGTTTCCCATTGCCCAGATACAGATGCATAATAGTATAATGATAATTATTCCCGCTGTGATAAGCAGATAATTGTTAAGTTTCATAATCTATATCCTCTCAAAAAAAGTTAGGGGGAAATTGGATAAATCAGAATTGTCCACCCCTGAATTGTTGTTCCCTGTAATTTTTGATTTTCTGGAGTTAATTTATACACCCAGAGTTCAGCATAATTTCCTGGTTGATCTCCGAAAGTATCAGTGACCATGGAAATATGAGCTAATTGATATGAAGAATCCTTCTTAAGCTCTAATAACTGCGATCTAACCTCTGCTCGTGTGTCTTCATACTCCATATCATGAATTATTTTAATTGAATAATCTCCTATCTGTTTTCCTTGGAGTGTCTTGATCTCACAAGTATCATCGATATCGTAAATATACAATGTAATCTCTTTTTTATCAGGATTGAATTCCAATTTACTAATCCCAAGTGGAAGGTTCTCGTTAATCTTTTTTGCTGCCTTTAAAAGACCTTCTGGAATATCCTTGTAATTAAGCTCGGTTTCCTTTAGCTGAAGTAACAAAGAGCTTTCAGGACAAGTTGGATCTTGTGAAGATTGAATATTTAAATTGGAATCAATGTAAAATGTTTGTTCTATCGAACCATCATAATCACCACAACCGAAGACAGAAGTGATATGTCTTATCCATACTTTTGTTCGACATACTTCAGTTCCAGCAGGAATCTGGTAATCTCCTTCTTGAATATCTAAATTATCATAATTGAAAAATTTCCAACTTTGCCAATTAATTGGATCGCCGCCGGTTAACAGTTCGGCAGCAACAGCATGATACCACCCAGTATCAGTATTTTTTACCCCTGCGATGTGAATATCCTTACCATAAGGTTGTTCAACAGCATAGGTATGTCCCGGATCCGGACAATTATCATTTCTTTTCCATCTCCATAGAGATAATGTGTCATAGAATGAACTACTATCACCGGCAATTGCATACCTGATTAATGCATTATCATAACATACTGCTGGTTCCCAATCTCCAGAAGTACATCCCTATCCAAGATTCACATTATTAATTACAAAATACACATAGGGCCCTGTTGCATCACATGCAATTGGATTTGTTACTGTCACATAATCCGTCTTCGTCTCCGTATCGCTCCCGCCGCCGTTCGTCGCCGTCA
>CAZMCL010000006.1:0-18274 GCA_964564375.1 uncultured Methanoregula sp.
GGGGATTGCAGGAACGGAAGTGGCACGGGAGGCAAGCGATATCATCCTTCTTGACGACTCCTTTGCCTCGATCACGAGTGCCGTCTGGTGGGGCCGGTCGCTGTACGAGAACATCCAGCGTTTCGTCCTTTTCCAATTGACCATCAACTTCAGTGCCGTCATCCTTATCTTCCTCGCCCCGCTCTTCGGTTATCCTGAGCCGTTCTCGATCATCCAGATCCTCTGGATCAATATCATCATGGACACCCTCGCAGCTTTTGCGCTCTGCTCCGAGGCACCGTATGCTGGCCTGATGAACCATCGGCCGGTCTCGCAGGACGCGAAGATCATCACGCCGTTCATGTGGTTTTCCATCCTGGTAACCGGATCCGTCTTCATCATCGGGGGCCTCCTCCAGATCATGACCGGTTTCATCGGGGGGACGACACCTGCGGAGATCACCACCGTATTCTTCTCGGCCTTCATCATCGCGGCCGTCTGGAATGGTATTAACTGCCGGGCGCTGGACGGCAGAATGCCCGCATTCTTCAAAGGCAACCCGACGTTCTTTGTCGTCATGGGGCTCGTGGTCATCGTCCAGATGGCGATCGTACAGTACGGGGGAGCAGTCTTTGGGACGGTCCCGCTCTCGGCATTCCAATGGGCTGTAATCCTTGCATTCACCGCGCCGGTCCTCATCGTGGGGCTCATTCTCCGGACCGCGTTCCGATACCATACTTCATCTCAGCCGCCCCTGACTGTATAGGTGCCGGTAACAGGTGACCCCCTCACCCCTGTTTTCCCTGCCTCTTCCTCACCATATGGTTTATCCTCTCCGGGCACGCAAAATAACCGGAAATGGATCCTTTATTCGCCATCATCGACTTCGTACTTCATTTCGATCATTACCTGCCGGGGATCATCGCTACGTACGGATTCTGGACCTACCTGATCCTGTTCGTTATCATCTTCTGCGAGACCGGGCTTGTGATCCTGCCCTACCTGCCGGGGGACTCGCTCCTCTTTGTTGCCGGCGCCCTCGCCGGGGCAGGTTACCTGAGCGTGGAAGTCCTGCTCGTAACCCTCGTTGCTGCGGCAGTGCTGGGGGATTCGGTTAACTACTGGATTGGTCATAAAGTGGGCATGAAGATCCTTGAGAAGAACTACTCGCTGGTCAAACGCGAACATCTCGAAACGACCGAGGAGTATTTCACCCGGTACGGCGGCCTGACCATTGTGATCGCACGGTTCGTGCCATTCATCAGGACGTTTGCCCCGTTCCTTGCCGGGGTCGGGAAGATGCGCTACAGCCACTTCATCACGTACAATATTACCGGGGCTGTTCTCTGGATCCTCGCGTTCACCCTTGCCGGGTATTTCTTCGGGAGCATTCCGGTCGTGCAGGAGAATTTCAGTCTTATCATCTACGCCATTATTGGAATTTCTCTTGTGGCAGTCGGCTCCATCGTCATGAATGTCTTCCGGTCAATGAAGGCACGCACTGGATAAAACAATCAATAACCAGTGTTTTTTCACCTGTTTTGCCAACAGGATCCTGAAATGGCTGGCAGGTGTTTTTTTTAAAAAAGGGGGGCTCATGCCGACTCCATTCTGTATCATCTTCAGTGGTGAGCGATAGAATGGATGGATCACCATCCATTTTTCATATGAAAACCAAAAAAAAAGTGTTTATGATGCAGCGCCCTGCCGTTTCCCCCGCAGGGCCGCGGTATAGTGGCGCCGGAGTTCTTCTTTTTCTTCTTTGGAGAAGTCTTTCTTTTTGTTTGTGTGGAGGTATCGCTCCATCTGCCTGACAATATTCTCGGCCTCGTGATGGTCCTCGACCTCAAGATAGATCGGCGCCTTTGCCACCTCGTATGCATGTCCGCAGAACGGGCAGAGCTTCCATTTCTGGAACCGGTCAACGTACGTAAATGTCCTGCATCCTCCCGGGCACCGGATGATGAAGTACATAAGTATGACGTGTTGCGCGCTGTCATGATATAAAAATATCGCAGGTCGGGTGGCGTGGGTGGTGACGTTTGCCCCTCCGCCGCGAATTTTCAGGAAGAATTTTTACTGGTACCAGCCCCCGGACACATTCCGAAATCCCTATATTGCCCGGTCATAGCATAGAAATGGTATGGAAGATATTCAGGTTATCGGGGTGCGCGGCCTCCCGCTCATCCGTGAAGGGGACAATATCGCTTCCCTGATCTGCGGAAAGATGACGGTAGTGGACGGGGATATTCTCTGCATCGCCTCGACCATCTGGTCAAAAGCCAAAGGCTACACCCGGAAACTTGCCGATATCACGCCAACCGAACGGGCTGTCCGGCTCGGCAGGCTGAACGGCGAGGACCCGCGATTCGTCCAGTCCGTGCTCGATGCCTCCACTGATATTATCCTGGAGCACCCGTTCATCCTCTCCGAGATGGCGTTCGGGCACATCGGGGTCCGGGCCGGGGTTGACCAGTCCAATATCGATGACGGCATGGTGATATTCCTTCCCCTCGACCCGATGAAGTCCGCGGATGAATTACGGGTGGATATGAAAGCGGCCTGCGGCAGGGATGTCGGGGTCATCATTACTGATACCTGCGGGCGCTCGTTCCGGCGCGGTCAGACCGGTAACGCGATCGGCTGGAGCGGGTTTCCCGCCATTCGGGATTTCCGGGGCGACACCGATCTCTTCGGGCACGAGCTCAAGATCACGGAAGAGGCGGTTGTTGACGAGATAGCCGGGTTTGCCAACTTTGTCATGGGTGAGAGCAATAATGGTGTGCCAGCAGTTATCTTCCGGAACTGTGGTACCTGGACCGGCCATGACAACCTCTACTTCCGTGGCGATGAGGATATCACGAAACGCGTGCTGAAAAAAGAGTGGACGCCTTAATACATGAGGTCCAGTGCGTAAATGACGATGCCGATTGCCGCGGCAACGACCATTACGGTGATGGGGCTTATATGGATGCCCCGCCGGTCCTCGCTTTCATAATAGTTTACGAGACCCGCGGATGAGAGTAATCTTCCACCTTGCTTCTTTGCCATGCAAATATATTTGATTTCTCGATATATAAAAGAGAGTTACCCCTCATGAAAAAACGATTGCAGTCCCTGTCCGGCCAGGTCTTTCTTGGTGAAGAGCTTGATATCGTGCCGGCCGATATCCATATCGAGGACGGCATCATCACCGCCATCGAAGAGAACAAAAATGCTCCCAGGCGCTGGATTGTTCCGGCCCTTTTTAATGCCCACACCCACCTGGGTGATACGGTTGCCATGGATTGCGGCGCAACGGGGGATCTTGTCGCGCTCGTCACTCCACCGGATGGACTGAAACACCGGCTGCTGGCCAATACGCCGCGAACCGATCTCATATCCGGTATGCGGGCGAGCATTACGGGGATGATCGCGGGCGGCACGCACGGCTGTGCGGATTTCCGGGAAGGCGGAAAGGCCGGGGTCACCGCTCTTCAGGAAGCGGCCGCAGGTCTCTCTTTCCACCCGTTGATCTTTGGCCGCGAGGGTGGGGAACAGGTCGCAGACGGTCTCGGGATCAGCAGTACCCGCGATATCAAAGGTGTTGACCAGCTCGTTACCGCTGCAAGAAAGGCTGGCAGGAAAGTGGCGTTCCATGCCGGCGAGCGGGACGCCGGGGATATCGATTCGGCTCTCGCGTACGAGCCCGATCTTATCATCCACGCAACCCATGCAACGAAACGGCAACTCCGGTTCTGCGCCGATCATGAGATCCCGATTGCAGTCTGCCCCCGTTCAAACTGGACGCTCGGGGTCACATCAACTAATAAACGTCCGCCCCTCTCGCTGATGGGTGAACTGGGCTGCACCGTATATTTCGGCACGGACAACGTGATGTTCGTGTCCCCCGACATGCTTGCGGAACTGGCTTTTGCCATGGTCGTATATAAGCAGCACCCGAAAAGCCTTCTCCATGCGGGAGTGGCCGGCTCGGCCCTGACCGGCAGCTCCTTCTTTATCCAAAAAGGTGTCCGGGCCAGCCTGTTCGTGCTCGACCCGTCCGGGTCCGCGGTGCGCTTCAGCCGCGATCCGGTCAGTTCTCTTATAAAACGGGCTCAATCCGGGCAGATCTGCAATAACGTTTTTAATTTGTAACTCCAATAAAAAAGGCATGTTTGTTTTGGGTGATTATCGTGTTTGGTAACATACTTGTTGCCATTGATGGATCGGAGGCAAGCCAGCGTGCTTTTGATCGTGCTCTCGATATCGCGAAAGCGGGAAACGCCGGCCTCCATGCCGCGTATGTTGTTGAGACCGGTCTCTTCTCTTCCCTGCCGGCCGACAACACGGTCGAGATCATGTATAATGTTCTCAAGAATGAAGGGGAGGCCGTGCTCGCAAAAGTAAAAGAGCAGGCAGCCGCTGCTGGTTTCACCCTTACAACGCACCTGAAATTCGGGCATGCCGGCAGTGAGGTCATTGCTCTCGCGGAGCAGAATAAGGCGGATCTCATTGTTGTCGGCTCCCATGGCAAGAGCCAGACCGACCGCCTCCTGATTGGCAGCGTCAGCACTTTCGTTGTTACCCACAGTAAAGTCTCGACTATGGTGGTGAGATTATAACAGACATGATCGTAAGCGACTACATGACATCCGATGTGGTTCATGTCGAGATCCCGGGCAACCGTGACGATGTCTTAAAGATCCTCAAGCGTACAGGTATCTCCGGTGTTCCTGTCCTCAAGAACAAGAAGATAGTCGGGATCATCACAAGAAAGGATCTCCTGCGAAAACCCGAGGAGACGCAGCTTGGGCTCCTGATGACCGCAAAACCGATTACGGTCGATCCCGATATGAACATGCTGGAAGCAGCCCGCCTTCTTATCACCCGGCGCGTCCGAAGGCTCCCGGTGGTCGAGAACAATAAACTCCTTGGCCTCCTCTCGGTCGCCGATGCCATCCACGCCCTTGCAACAGTCAAATGCCGGGAAGAGATTAAGGATAAATATGTCAGCAAGTCCTTCGCCCTCTGGGAAGAGACTCCGCTGCCGGTCGTGGGCCGGGTCATGGAGATCTCCGGTGTAGATGCTATCCCTATCCTCGATGCTGACAACACGCTCATGGGCATAATCTCCGAGCGCGACCTGATCAGGAGCTCGAGTATTGAGGATTCGGTCGGGGTCTCGGACTTCTCGAACGGAACCGATGATGATGAGTGGACATGGGAGAGTATCCGCGACAACCATACCATCAGTTTCGGCATCTCGAAAGTCCAGCTGCCCAACCGCCCGGTGAAACTTGCCATGGTAAAAAATGTCGTGGCCGTCCCGCAGAATGCGGAAGTGAGCGAGTGCGCTCTCAAGATGAAGCGTTCCCGCGTTGACCAGCTGCCGGTCATCAATGGTGACAAGAAACTGGTCGGTATGCTCTATGACCGCGATCTCATCAAGGCCCTCTGCCGCGAAGAGTCAGAATAACAACCTTTTTATTTCCAGATATCATTGGATACCATAAGCGCTTTTAAAAAAATTTTTGGCGTAAATTTATTTTTGGGGTGTTACTATGCCTGAACAGTTACAGGAGTCCATGAAGGGGACAACCACGATCGGCATTAATTTTGCTGGCGGAGTTATCCTTGCAACCGAGAAACGGGCGACCATGGGCTACATGATCGCAAGCAAGAAAGCAAAGAAAGTATACCAGGTAGCCGAACGTATCGGTATGACCACCGCCGGCGGTGTTGGCGATGCCCAGCAGCTTGCCCGCATCCTCACGGTCGAATGCAATCTTTACCAGATCCGCCGCTCCCGCTCGATTACAGTCGGGGCAACGGCAACGCTGCTCTCGAACTATCTCAACCAGAACCGCTACTTCCCGTACTATGTCCAGCTCCTTGTCGGGGGTATAGACGAGACGGGCCCCAGCGTCTATTCAGTAGATGCGATGGGAGGGGCGACCAAGGAAGCCGAGATCGTGTCAACCGGTTCCGGCTCCCCGATGGCATATGGTGTTCTCGAAGACCGGTTCAAGGTAAATATGACCGAGGACGAGGCCATCGAACTCGCGGTCCGCGGCCTCAAGTCCGCCATGAAACGCGATGCCGGTTCCGGTGAAGGGATCCACGTTGTGGTGATTACAAAGGACAAGTACCAGGAACTTGGTGAGGATGAAGTCAAAACGTTCCTTGCCAAGACTTCTGTATAACTTTTTTTAGGACGACTTTTTTATGCAAATTGAAGAACGGCTCAAAGAGCTCAAGGAGAAGATCAACGACAAGGTGCCAAATGGCATCAACGTAACGCAGGTGGAATTCGAAGGTCCCGAGCTCGTCATCTACACCGACGACCCGAAACGGTTCGCAGATGAAGCTGACCTGATCCGGGTCCTTGCCCGCGACCTGAGGAAGCGTATCGTAGTCCGTCCTACTATTCTTGAAGACCCCGAAAAAGCCTATAACGATATCAAGGAAGTTGTCCCTGAAACCGCCGGAATTACCGACATCTTCTTCGATGCTGATACCGGCGAGGTCCTCATTGAAGCAGAAAAGCCCGGGGTTGTCATAGGCAAGAACGGCACCACCCTGCGGGACATCACCCGCCACATCGGCTGGACCCCGAAGGTTGTCCGGACACCCCCCATCGAGAGCTCGACGGTCAAACAGGTCCGGCAGTATCTCCGTTCGGTCAACGAGGACCGGAAGCAGTTCCTGCGCACCATCGGCCGGCGTATCCACCGCGATCTTCCAGGAAAGGATGAAGCTACAAAAGATGCCCCGAAAAAGGACCAGTGGGTGCGGGTGACAACCCTTGGCTGCTGCCGGGAAGTTGGCCGGGCTGCATTCCTCCTCTCAACGCCCAACAGTAAGGTACTCATTGATTGCGGGGATAAGCCGGACAATACCGGCGGCACCCCGTACCTCTATGTCCCCGAGATCTACCCGCTCTCCGGGCTCGATGCCGTTGTTCTCACGCATGCACACCTCGATCACTGTGCCCTTGTCCCGCTCCTCTACAAGTATGGGTTTGAAGGCCCGGTCTATGCAACACCCCCCACCCGCGACCTGTCAGCAATGCTCCAGCTCGATTACCTCGATGTGGTTTACAAGGAGGGCCGGAAGGTTCCCTATTCATCCGCGGATGTCAAGACCTATATCAAGCACTCCATCACCCTCAACTATGGCAGCGTGACCGATATTGCTCCGGATATGAAACTCACTTTCCATAACGCGGGGCACATCCTCGGTTCGGCCATCGCACACTTCCATGTCGGTGATGGCTTGTACAATATCGCGTTCACCGGCGATTTCAACTATGCCAAGAGCAGGCTTTTCAACCCGGCCGTCAACCAGTTCCCCCGGCTCGAAGCCCTCTTCATGGAGAGCACGTACGGCGGCAGCAATGACTTCCAGCCGCCCCGTATTGAGGCGGAAGGCCGGCTCTATGAGACCGTCAACACAGTTCTCCAGCGTGGCGGAAAGGTCATCATCCCGGCCTTTGCGGTGGGCAGATCACAGGAAGTGATGCTTGCCCTTGAGGAGGGCATGCGCCTTGAGAAGATCCCAAAAGTGAAGATCTACCTTGACGGTATGATCCGCGAGGCAACTGCCATTCATACGACCTATCCCGAGTATCTCAACAACGAGCTCCGAAACCTCATCTTCCGTGAGGGGATGAACCCGTTTCTGGCCGAATGTTTCCAGCAGGTGGACTCGTCCGAGCTCCGCGAGAAAGTTATCAGTGGTGACCCCTGCGTTATTATCACTACCAGTGGTATGCTCAACGGTGGCCCGGTCATGGAGTATCTCATGAACCTGGCGCAGGATGAGAAGAATGCCCTCATCTTTGTCGGGTACCAGGCAGATGGTACGTACGGCCGCCGGATCCAGAAGGGCTGGCGCGAGGTGCCGCTGGGGCGCAAAGGCACCATCACCATCAACCTCGAGATCGTGACCGTCGACGGGTTCTCGGGCCACTCCGACCGGCGGCAGCTGATGAATTTCATCGGCCAGATCCAGCCGCGGCCGGAGAAGATCTTCTGTATCCATGGCGACGAGAACAACACCATCGACCTTGCCAGTTCCATCTACAAGCGCTACCATATCGAGACGCACTCTCCTATGAACCTTGAGACCTACCGCATGGTCTGATACGCCGGCATTAGCATGAGGACCCGGCTCACCCTTTTTCTTGGCATCTTTGCTGTCATGGCGCTATCAAACGCCATCGTCCCTGTCCTCACCTTCTATGGCTCCGGCTCATCACTGCAGGGTGCAATCTATGCTGCGTATTTTCTCGGTGCTTTTGCCACAACGCTCCCGGCCGGGATCCTATCGGACCGGCTCGGCCGCATCCCGCTCATCCGTCTTGGCCTTGCCATTACGGTGACAAGCGGGATCTTCCTTGCCGTCAATAATGATCCTCTCCTTGTTCTTGCTGTACGGTTCATCGAAGGGATCGGCGCCGGGCTCTTTGTGGCTGCCACCATGTCGTACGTGAACAGCGATCCCGATCACGTGCGGCTGAGCGGCTGGCTAATGGCATTCATGAACGCCGGCCTTGTTGCCGGGCTACTTCTTGCCGGCTGGCTTGCAGCAATCCTGAAAATGCCTGCCACAGGCATTCTCCTCTTTGCGTTTCTGGCCGCATTTCCGGCCATCTCTTCGTTCTTTGCCCGCGAACAACCGGAAGTTGCTGCTGCCGTATACCCGGCCGGCACGGCAGCCCGTTTCACAGGGCAGTTTGGCTGGCTCTGGTACTCCGCCATTGTCCTTATCGGCATCACCGGCGTCATTGCGTCCCTGTACCCGAAATTCTCCGGTGCCTCATCAGATATCCTGGGTTTCTGGATAGCCGGCATGAGTATTGCGACTATCGCCGCGGTGCTCATCTATTCCCGCACGACCCTTCCGCCGGTGGCAACTATCCGCTGGTCTGCTGTCCTGATGGGAATTGCGGTTATCATCTCATACTTCTCTCCGGCGGGATTCCTGATCGTCGGGGCCTTGACCGGCATCATCATGATCGCGCAGATGGCATTCCTTGCCGGTTTCCCGCGTTACCAGGGCGTCATCATGGGGCTCTTTGCAACAGCGAGTTACCTTGGCATGGCACTCCTGCCTGCCATTGCCGGATTCATCGCCGACTGCCTTGGGTTCTTCCCCGCCTTCTGCATTGTTGCCATTTGTGCGGCAACAGTTGCCGTTACCATTGGCCGGTGCTCCTGTATAATAGAAGATCCAGCCATGCCCGGCCGTTCTGGAAGGAACTGAAGAGCAATAGATTCATCTGCGATTAAGGGAAATTTCGTCATGTGAATATGAGATCCTCCATTTTTATCCTGATCCTCATCGTCTCTCTCCTGCTGGTTCCTGTAGTTATGGCAGAAGACGCCCTTGAATGGTACACCAGGGGACAGAACGCGGCAATGGCCGGCAATTACGATCTTGCGGTTACGTATTACAACAACGCTCTTTCCCAGAACCCGAATTACGCACAGGCCCTGGGCGGTAAGGCGGCTGCGCTGAATGCGCAGGGGAAGTATGCCGAAGCTCTTGTGGCCGCAGATGAATCCCTTGCAATCCGCTCATCGGATGTGGTTGCGCTGAATGCCCGGGCCCACGCGCTCTATGGCCTTGGTAACTATGAAGAGTCGGCTGCAGCCTATGACAATTTGTTTGTCTACCAGCAGAACAAGGCTGATGCGTACTGCAACCAGGGGTATGCCTACCTCCAGCTGGAAGATTACCAGAAAGCCGTGGTGTCGTATGACCGCTGCACGGCGATGGACCCTTTAAACTTTATGTCATGGAATTACATGGGAACGGCATACATGGGGATGGAGAAGTACGACCAGGCACTCACCTCCTTTGACAAGGCAACCGGCGTGACCGTAACGAATGCAACGGTCTGGAACAGCAAGGGTCTTGCACTTGCTGCGCTCGACCGGCCGCAGGATGCCCTTGAGTGTTTTAAAAAAGCGCTGGGTATTAATCCGGAATATGCCGAGGCACTGAAAAACCGGGAGGAAATGTCCGGCCAGCAGCAGACGATCCATATCATTGGAACCATCACACCTGAGCCAACTATCAGCCGGATCGGTACGTTCTATACCACGGCAACACCGGTTCAGGAACCGGTGGTAGTGACAACTGCCGTTGGTTCAACATCAGTTGAAGAGACGATGATACCCGGTGCAACAACACCGGTGCCGAAGCGGACCACGTATTCGCCGGTCTCGCCCCTGACTATCCTTGCCGCGCTTGGCGTTGCCGGCTGTGCCGCACTCTGCCTGTTCAGGAAATAATTGCTCTGTTGAAAACCTCAATCGTTACGATGGGGGCAAAATGCCCCCATATCCCTAATGTGATATCCGCCGCCGCACCGTAGGGCCGTAGGGCGCCCCTTGGCGGCTTTAATTATGAGTTCACTGGAAATTATTGATCCGGTTTTTTCGTTTTACAAAACAGGTAATACATTGTTATCCTCTTTGGGGGTGCCGCAGCGGCGGGGCTTTAGCCCCAAGAGCGTCAATATCTCCTTAAATCATTATTTCTACAGTGCAGAAATAATAAAAAACTCTTTTTTCATTTGTACTGTTGCAGTACGTTTCCGTATACCTGCGCTGCTTTCTCCAGCGCATCGATCTGTACCCGCTCGTTAACCGCATGCAGGAGCGGGAGTTCCCCGGGACCATACTCAAGTACGGCAAAACCAGAACGACGGAGGTGCCGGGCATCGCTTGCTGCCCACTGGACTATCGGGAAGACGCTGCCCCCGTGGACAGCTTCGATTGCCGCACAGGTGCGTGTCACCAGAAGTGCGCCCGGGGGCGTGATGGAGGGTTCATGGGATTCATGGGCAAGGATCCTGCCATTGACGGCATGGCGCGTGAGATCATCGATGAGATCAGGAATCCGGCAGCCCCACGGTACCCGCAGTTCCAGTTCGAGATTGCATTTCTGGGCAACCACGTTGGCTTTCTCGCCACCGGTAATGACGCCCGGGTTGAATGTCAGGTGCCGCAGGAGGTTCTGCACCCCGTCAAGGCCCATCTCCTTTGCAAGGACACCGGATGAATGATAAATAATCTCCCTGACACTATCATCGACCGGGTATTCCTGCAGGTGGAGTTCCTTAACATAGGTGAGGAACTGCATTGCCTCCATGATCGCACTGACCCCAAATGCCGGGTAGAGTGATCCGTGGGCAGGATTTCCTGTGAACTCCAGTTCGAGGCGCAGGAGCCCTTTCTGCCCAATGGACGGGTGACGGGCTGGCGTGGGCTCTGCAATGATGCAGTCGCAGGGCCAAAGGACGTGGTCAGCAAGGAGCCGTATTATGCCATTTTTACCCCCGGTCTCCTCATCGCAGACAAAGGCAAGCATTGCAGGAATCTCCCCGCCCGTATTGGCAATTTTCTCGCACGCGGAAAGGATGGCGGCGCAACCCCCTTTCATGTCAGTGGTTCCGCGCCCGTAGATGTACTCGTCATCGACAACTCCCGAGAAAGGAGGTTTTGTCCAGTCGCTGTCCAGGGCCGGGACTACGTCTACATGCCCCAGGAAAAGGAGATCTCGTTTTTTTGCGGTGGTGAAAAGGTTCATCATCCCGTCATCTGAACCGGAGACCATTGAGGGTATGCCGATACCCTCAAGGAAGGAGCGGATATACTCGATGCAGTCTGCGGTCCGACCGGGCGGGTTCTCGGTATTGATCTTCACGAGATCTGAACAGATGCGGCTGACATGCATGGAAAGAGTTCCCTGAATTGTGTTATCCCTGGTTGCAATAGGTCCGGAAGAGGACACCGAGTGAGGCATCGTCATAGATGGACTTTAAGAATTCCGGCTCGAAGAACTCGTCGATAACAGCAACGAAGAACCCGGGTTTTAGGGGCTCTTTGCAGTCCGGGTCGAGCTGGATCCGGAAGCTCCGGTATGATGCCTCGTCCTCAGTGTCATAGATCATCTGCCAGAGCGAGGGCAGGGCAGCAAATTTTTCAGGGCGGTTCTCCCGCAGCCAGTTGATAAAGCCCGCAAATTTTGCCCGGTCGCCTTTCTTCTCCTCGTCAATTCTCCAGCGGAGATATTCTCCGGCCATAATGTTTTTCGGGGAAACGATATTATATGCATAGATGCCAGCCGTGTAGTCGATGTGGGCAAGGGAATCGATGAAGTAGAAATAGAGCACCTTGTTAAAACCGCTGGTGTCCTGCAGGATCAGCGTTTTCTCGTACAGATAGTCAAGCACCCTGAGGTAGTCATTATCTTCAGGCATATCCGGTTAGTTCGATGCGGGATTGTAAATATATTGCCGTAGGGGCGGTGGCGGGGACACGCCTGCGTGCCCACAAGAGCGTCAGTGTTTTTAATTGATTTCAACAGAGCAAAAATCTGGATCGTTCCGGAAATTATTTTTGAGAAAATTAATTTGGAATTTTTTTTTAAAAAACCGGTAAAAATTTCCTAAAATTCTTGAAAAAAATTACTGGAAATTAATGAAACCGATTTTCAAAACAAATTACGGATCACCATTTCATCATCCCAATGTGAAAAAAACGGGAAAAATTCCGGTAAAAAACTCACTTGAAGAATGGTTCCCGCAGCGACACTGCTTTACGGAACAATTCCTCAAGTTCCTCACCGCTCTTCCCGCGGATATCAACATGGTTGTCCGTCCGAAGCAGGCAGGGCTTCAGCTTCCCGTCCGATGTCACGCGGAGCCGGTTGCAGAATGCACAGAACTCAGAGTTGTGGAGCGGGCGGACTACCTCGACCTCCGCCCCGTCAAGGCAGTACTTCTTGCGGTGGTGCATACGGCGCGTGATGATCGTCTTTGAGCGGGCGGCAAGCGAGTCCTCAAGCCCGTTTAACTTCGTGTGGTAGTTACAGTCATTGAAGTTCATGAGCTCGATGAGCTGCAGGACAAGGTTCCGGTTGCCCCGGATATATGCAAGAAAGTCATCGACCTCGTGGTCGTTGATACCTTCGAGCACGACCATGTTGATCTTGATGGGGGTGAGGCCGGCATCAAGCCCTGCCTGCATCCCTTCAAGGACATCCCCGAGCTTGTCAAAGCCGGTAATTTTCTTGAACGTATCAGGGCGGATGCTGTCGATGCTAACGTTCACGCGTTTCATTCCTGCTCTCTTGAGGTCATGGGCATACTGTGCAAGGAGCGTCCCGTTCGTTGTCAACGATGATTCCATTGACGGGGGCACGGAACTGACAATATCGATAATGTCGTCACGCAGCAGCGGTTCGCCGCCGGTGAACTTGACGCTTCGGATCCCGAACTTTGCCGCAACCCGCAGGATCTCTGCGATCTCCCCTGATGAGAGTTCATTTTTTGGGTCTATCTCGCCCTCGCGGTGGCAGTAAATGCACCGGAAGTTGCACCTTGGCGTGAGGCTGATCCGAATGTTGCTGACCGGGCGGTTGTAGGGGTCTTTGAGAAGCATTGTAATTTTTCAGTCCACGAAGTTCTTTGCAATGATGTAGAGCTCGGTGCTCCCCTTGCGGCTCGACTTGGTGCTCAGGGTCTTGACCGCGTGAAAATGTTGTTTGGTGTCAGCGTAGAGTTCGGGAAAATCCGTACCCTGGAATGATTTGACCGCGAAATTTCCCCCGTGCTTCAAGACTTTGCAGGCAAAGCCAAGGGCCTGCTCGTTCAGCTCGATGATACGCGCCTGGTCATAGCTCTTGTGGCCGGAGAGCTTGGGGGCGGCATCGCAGACAACGACATTGACGATGCCGAGCATGCTTTTTACCTGCTCCTGGATCTCCTTATCGTTGAGGTCGCCTTCAAGGGTTTCCACCCCTTCAAGGAGGGCAATGGGGTTGAGATCGATGCCGATCACCCGGGCGTCCGTGAGCGTCCTTAACACCTGCAGCCAGCTGCCCGGTGCGGCGCCAAGGTCAACGACATTATCGTTTCTGCGGATTATCTCGAATTTCTTCTGGATTTCCATTAATTTGTACGCAGCACGGGAGCGGTAGCCCTCGTGTTTTGCCCGCATATACGCCTTGTCATATCCCCACTGTGAACCCATAATACCTGTTTTTCCCCCAAAACCCGGGTCGTAAACCCAAAACGCTATAATTAACGTAGGTCGATATACTGTATAACAGATTGTATTAAGGGGTAAGCGATGTTAAAAGCAACGATTGATGCAGATATTTTCAAGGAAGCGATCGATGCGATCTCGGCTCTCATCCCCGAGTGCCGGCTTCATACCGATGATGACGGATTCTCCACGCGGGCGGTTGACACGGCAAACGTGGCTATGATCGGCCTGACGTTAAAGAAGGAAGCGTTCGACTCCTACAAGGCAACAAAGAGCCAGCTGGGAATCGATATCTCCAAGATGAAGAACATCTTCGGCATGGCCAGCAAGGGCGATCTCATCAGCCTTGAGATGGCCGACAATGCGCAGAAGATGTCGGTGTCGGTCCACGGCTACCACTACTCGATCACTCTCCTTGACACGAATACGATAAGAAAAGATCCGAATCCCCCGACTATCAACCTGCCGGGCAAGATCGTGATCAAGGGCGAAGACCTTAACAATGCACTCAAGGCAGCAGCGGTAATCTCCGACAAGATTGCGCTTGGTATCAATCCCAAGGACCAGACCTTCTACCTTGTTGCCGAAGGTGACACCGACAATATCCGGCGCGAATTCTCAAAAGACGAACTGGTGTCGCTCACCCCCGCAGAAGCCCGCTCGCTCTTCAGTCTTGATTACCTCAAGGACATGGGCAAGGTCATGAGCAAGGCTGCAGAAGTGGAAATTTTCCTTGGCATCGACCATCCGGTCCGTTTTTCCTTCGACATTGCCGGTGGCAACGGGCATGTCGAATACCTCCTTGCACCCCGCATTGAGGCTGACTGATGGACTATTCTCCATCAGCAAAGGAACTTTCCCATTTCCCGTTTTTAAAAAAAGCCCAGGACCATATCAAAAAATCATTTCCTCCCATTGACCAGCTCTTAAAAGAGGAAAAGGGAGTTTTCTTAACCGGTCTTGCAGTGAAACGGATCAACCAGGCATTGGCATCAAAAAAAACCATTGCAGCGCATTTTAAAGCCCGCGACGAGGAGGAGATCGCAAGTTACGTGCTTGCAAGGATTATTGTCTCCTGTGTGCAGGACAAGCAGCTCTATGACCGTCTCACCCGGTACGAGGCCGAGCGTGCATATTATTTTCTCAACGCGGAGACCGGTTCTGAATCGGAGAAAGGCTGGAACGAGCATGCGGTCCTCGACGATGAACAGAACAGCAGGATAGCAAAATATCTGGCAGCGGAATTCAGGATCGATCTGTCCAAAGACCGGATGCCTCTTGCGGATTATGTCGAGATCGTTTCCGTGCTTCATGAAGACCGGTTCAAACTGGTTAATCGCCGGGTGCACAACGGGCTTGTGAAGATACGAAAGGAAGAACTCCTCGAGCTCCTCCGTGAGCGGATCCGGGTAATCTTAAGGAGGGACCTGCCCTACCATGTCCCAAAAGCGATCTGTATGCAACTGGCGCCGGTTGCTGAATCGATCAAGAAAGAGTACCAGGAGCAGATGCTCCAGCAGTTCGGGGCCATCGAGGAGAGTGCGTTCCCGCCCTGCATGCAGGCCCTCATCACGGCTCTCACGGCTGGCACCAACCTCACCCACGCAGGCAGGTTTGCGCTGACAACGTTTGTCCACACGGTAGGAATGGATGTGCCCGCAATCGCTCAGCTCTATGCCCGGTCACCGGACTTTGATCCGGAGAAGACGATGTACCAGGTAGAGCATATTACGGGGCGGGGTGGATCGGGAACCGAATACAATGCACCTGCCTGTGCCGCGATGCGGACGACCGGCCTTTGCGTGAACCCTGATGCCAATTGTGAGAAAGTGAACCATCCGCTCAGTTACTATAAATGGAAAAAGAGGGACCTGGCAAGGATGAAGAAACCGGCAAAAAAGGAAGAACCTGCCCCGTCCGTTCCGCCTACGTAATCTTCTCGTTCACAAGATACCCGGTACCGGAAAGGAAGAGGATGAAGACGATGATTGCGGTAAGATATGCATATGCTGCCGGTATGTTTATGGCGGCCATTACCATCGGGAGAAAGGTCAGCAGTATGCAGAGGATGATAAATGCAGCCAGTCCGATGACCACATCAAGAAGTCGCGCGTCCATTACAGCAGTTTTTGCTCCCTGAAGATATAGGTTTATCCAAGATTTCTCATCAAAGGGAAACCCTCATGAGGGTTAAAGTCGTCGTATCATCATGGACCGGGATGCAGCAATCGGGTTGTTACGCCAGCATGTGCATGAAGAGAGCCTGGTAAAACACTGCCTTGCAACGGGTGCGATCATGAAAGCCGTTTCGGTGAGTCTTGGTGGAGAACCGGCTGCCTGGGAAGAGATCGGGATCCTGCACGACATCGATTTTGAGGAGATCGGTGGTGATATGCAGCGGCACGGGATTACGGGGGCAGCGATCCTGCGGTCCGCAGGAATCAATGAAGAGATTGCAGGAATTGTCGCCTCGCACAATCACTTCATTCATACCGCGCCGTACGAAAGCCCGGTTGAAATCGCCCTGCAGGCAGCAGACAGCGCATCCGGGCTGATTATTGCCTGTGCCCTGGTCAAGGGCGCGAATCTTTCGGATGTGTCAGTGAAGACAATAACAAAAAAGGCAAAGGAGAAGTCCTTTGCTGCCGGTTGCGACCGTAACCGGATCGCTCTGATTGCGCCCTTAATGGATCTTTTAGTCTTCTACGATCATGCGCTGCGGGGGATGATCGAGGTCAGGTCCGAACTTGGGCTCCGGTAACCGGGAGGCTTAATGCCTAAATACCGCAAGTACTGAATTATTCATGAACTCTGCACTCGAACGCGCGACCGTCATATCCTCTCTTATTGCAGCTTTTGAATCACTGCTCGGATTACCGTTAAATCCCCGGCTCATTCCTCCAGATGGCGCATCGTTTGGGTATGCGCTGCGGGGCGCTCGCGACAGCAGCGGGGTTGCAGTAGTCCGGATCAATAACCCCGGCGACAGACTCTTAAAGGCGTCCCCCGGCACCTGCACATTCGGTACGGACGAGCCGACCGTCCGGGCTATCCTGACCGTTATGAAATTCAACCCGTTGATGCGGAGCGCGGCAGTTCTCCAGTACTCTGACCGCGCCCTTACCGTTCTTGAAGACGATCTCTTTTTGGAATGCGCTTCTTTTACCACCGGGTCGGCAGAGCGGGGGATCAGTACGATGGACTGGGGCATCGCGTTCTGCTGCAAGGAGGATGTGCCCGACGCAATTTACGAGAAGAGCCCTGATGTGGCCCGATCCCGGCTCGTGATTTTTGGCGAGGATCCGGCCGACGTTGCAAACAATATCATTATCTGCTCGGGACGCATTTAAAATAGTGAACTTTAGAGGAACCATCAATGGGAATCAAGCCATCCTACATCAAATCTCTCGGTACTGAACTTTTAGCCAAGCAGCGCGAGAACTTCTCGAATAACTTTGATGAGAACAAGCAGCAGCTCACTGCATCAGCTGTTATAGACAGCAAGCGCGTACGCAACCGTGTCGCCGGTTACATAACGAGAAAAGTAAATACCAAAAGACACGCATAACCCTATTCATGTTTGAAGGTGTCCTTCCGGCAATTATTACCCCTTTTAAAAGAAATCCTTCCATGAGCCTGGATCTTCCGGGCCTCGAGAAAAACATCGGATTTCTTCTTTCCTGTGGCATCCATGGGATTGTGCCCTGCGGTTCGACCGGCGAATCAGCCACGCTTACGTTCGAGGAACATGAGAAGGTAATCGGTGTCACGGTCGACAAGGTCAACGGGAAGATCCCGGTCCTTGCCGGTACCGGGTCCAACAACACGTCAGAGGCAATCCTGCTCACGAAGGCGGCAAAGGACATCGGTGCGGACGGCATGCTCATCATCAGCCCGTACTATAACAAGCCGAACCGTGCTGGCCTCATCAAGCATTACACCCGGCTTGCGGATCTCGATGTTCCGATTGTAATCTACAATGTCCCTGGCAGGACCGGCCAGAACCTTGCGCCGGACCTGATTGCGGAGCTGGCGCAGCACCCATACATCGTTGGGGTCAAGGAAGCCAGCGGTAACATCGGCCAGA
The DNA here is from genome assembly GCA_964564375.1 of uncultured Methanoregula sp. Classification (GTDB taxonomy): domain Archaea; phylum Halobacteriota; class Methanomicrobia; order Methanomicrobiales; family Methanospirillaceae; genus Methanoregula. Next base: position 18,112 of record CAZMCL010000006.1, read on the forward strand.
TCTCCCGGATCATTGAGGAGACGCAGGACGAGGACTTTTCTGTTATCTCGGGTGATGACAACATCACGCTCCCCATCATGGCGCTCGGAGGTGCCGGGGTGATCTCGGTTGCGGCAAACCTGGACCCGAAACGTATGGTTGCGATGTACGATGCCTTGCAGCA